>JBLZXS010000124.1:0-10085 GCA_050285325.1 Acinetobacter sp. | reverse complement strand
TGTAAGGCAAGAATTAAGCCTTGGAAGGTATCAATATGCGATATGGCGCGACTCATGGTCATCCACTTAAAATTAGAGAAAAATTGTGCTCAATTATAAGGGCTTTGTTGATGGGTGGCAAAGGGTTAATGCGCCGGCACTTTTTTGAAAAAAATCAAAATGCCGTTGAAAGATAACCGTTATCTATTGGTATTCTGTCATTTCGTGTTTGATGATTGATTTACGCTGCCCTAGAAACCAAGAATAAATCAGATGTATAGCATTATTTAAATGAAATTGTGATAAAGATAAACGAATCTATCCGCTTATTTGCATAGAATTGGTTTACTCTGCATAGAATAAAATAATGCTTAAAAATAAGGACGTTCATGACGACTTGTAAAATTCAGTGCCACTTAAAATACAAGATTGTCCAAGCTACAGAATTCATTTTTCTGATTCAGGTTGCACATCATCCTGACCAAACCATTATTGAAGAACAGCTGGCATTTAATCCGTCAGTAACATGGCATGAATTTCAGGACTTGACCCATAACAACCGCTATATCCGTTTGCATGTCGAACCATGTGAATCTTTCGAGCTAAATTATAGTGCAACTGTGCAACGTCATAATGTTGAGAGCGACCTAGAACAGTTAAAAGAAGTGGATATTTCAGACTTGACGGATGAGGTTTTACCTTATTTGCTGGCCAGTCGATATTGTAATTCTGACTTGTTGAGTGATATGGCTAATCGGTCTTTTGCTTGGATGACACCTGGTTATAGCCGGGTTAAAGCGATTGAACAGTGGATTTATAACAATATTTTTTATGTTTCAGGTAGCTCGGATCAATTTACGACAGCAACCGATGTTCTGGTGCATCGGGCAGGCGTGTGCCGCGATTTTGCCCATTTAGGCATTGCGTTATGTCGTGCTTTAGGCATTCCTGCGCGTATGGTGGTGGGCTATGTCAATATTGAAAAATTCCTTCCAGATTTTCATGCCATTTTCGAAGTGTATCTAGAGGGTGGGTGGGTGTTGTTTGACCCGACCCGACTGGCTCCGGTGGAAAATATGGTTCGAATAGCGACCGGCATTGATGCAGGAGATGTTGCATTTGCAACATTCTATGGGGATTTGCAGCTTATAACGATTGAACCTATCATTACCGATCTATGTGATAGTTAGTCGGTTTAACAGAAATTAAATTATGGCTTAATCCCTTAATTTTCTGGCAAGTATTGCCCATTCTACGGAGACTATCCTGTTTTAATATCCGTGGATCAGGAATGAGGTTGTTTTTAATCTCATTCCGTAAACAGTGAAAAGATGTAAAATAAATATACCTTTATGTAGCATCATTCTATAATTCGCAACTTCAACTCAAGAACAACAAAAGGCGTGCTGTGTTTCATCCTCAACTCGAATGGCTCAATACATTAAAACCCAATTTTAAAGTTCTTCCGCTAAAGGATCGTTTGCTCTGTGGCTTGGGCGCCTTGTTGGGATTGGCGCTTTCATCGCTGATTAGCTGGTGGGTATTAGGTGACATTAACGCATGGTATATCGCGCCGATGGGTGCCTCATCAGTCCTTTTGTTTGCCGTCCCTGCCAGTCCTTTGGCTCAGCCGTGGAATATGGTGGTCGGAAATAGTATTGCAGGCATTATTGGGGTGACCTGCGCGATGTATATTCCTAACCTGACTGAAGCTTTCAGTGTTGCAGTTGGGCTTGCGATTGTTTTAATGATGACCACAGATTCGTTGCATCCACCCAGCGGAGCAGTGGCAATTACTGCCGTCTTGGGTGGAGATGCAGTCCATCAGTTGGGCTATCAGTTTATTTTCTATCCGGTTTTATTAAATTCACTGTTATTACTGGTGATTGCGATTGTATTTAATCGCATGCTGGGCAAACAGTATCCGCAAGTGGCACAAATTAACCAGCGTTCTAAAGATCCAACCCCAACTCAAAAAGTGACAATTCAGCCGCAAGATATTCAGGACACTTTGGATCAGCAAACTGAGCTGCTGGATATTAGTGAATATGACTTGCAGAAAATTATTTTAGCAGCGCAAGAAAAGGCCAATGCCCGTGGCGTGAGTCATTTTAAGTGTCAGGATATCATGACCAAAGATGTTCTAAGCTTAAATGAAAATGACGATATTCATTCAGCTTTGGATAAATTCAAACAGGTAAATTTAATGAGCTTACCGGTGATTAATGCTCAACATCAATTGGTGGGAACACTGGCTTTATATGAAGTGGTGGAATGGTTCAAACGGGCGACCGACTTAAGAACCACTTGGGAACGTCAGGTCAAACATATTATGGTGCGTCAGGTGGTGACTGTGAAACCTGAACAACCAATTCAGGATTTAATTCCGTATTTTGTGGAGCGGTCTTTTAATTATATTCCGGTAGTGGAAAACCAGAAAATGGTCGGAATTATTAGTCGTGCTGACATGATTGCCGCTTTGAATCAACAGTTAAATCTGGTGGCGAATATCTAAAATAAGGCAAAAAAAAGCTACGACCGATTGGGGTAATGGTCGTAGCATAAAACAGGAAAGTATTAACGGTAAGGATTAGCGTCTTGATTTACCGTACGAACCGGATTCTGATAGCCTTGGTCAGGCGCTATTTGGAACTGTTTTTTAGGCATAATTAACCATAAAACCAAATAGACTAAAATTCCCGGGAATGCCGCGCTCATAATTGAAACCAGTACGAAAATAACGCGCAGTAAAGTTGCATTCCAACCAAATCGTTCAGCAATACCACCCATTACACCTGCAATCATATTCTGGCGGTTAGAGCGATATAAACCAACATTGGCCATCTAGGTCTCCTTAAAATTAGAAAAGGTGTGAAGTTAAATCAACTCACCTATAGTTTAGAAATGGTGATGCAAATTTTTTTTTAAAGTGGGGCGGATTAGAAAATAGTTAAGTTGTGTAACTGAACATTTGTTATTGTCAAAGTGACCCATAAAATGAAATTTGCTTGAAGGGTTGATTTTTTCATTTTGAAAAATCAATTAAATACATGACTGAAAAATAAATGTTTAAGTCTCATATAGGCTTTAAATGACACTTTTCATTTATGAAAGAACCTCATACATGGTTAAAAGGGAGTGGTCTGTGTTTGCTGTTGCACATTTGGGATTTTATTTTCGCTGGAGTTTTATTCTGATCGGGCTAGGGGGAATAACTGCATGTGATTTTAGACAGAAATCCACAGATATTCATTCACCGTCCAATGAAACTCAAAAGTTGAATGAAATTGAGCAGGCAAAAACCCTCACTCAAGTTGCGGGCCGTGCAACTGTCCCAGAAGATACCGCAGCTACACCATCAGTTCTTCAAGCCTATGAAAAGCCTTTTATTGGGCGTTATCATGCCAAAATTCCTTGTAGTGATGATTTTATGCCCTGCACTGAGGGAACTGCCGAATATATTCTGAATTTAGGTGAGGATGGTGCAGTCCATCGAAGTGTTGTGCAATATGGAAAAATTTTTACTGAAAAAACCAAGCCTGAATTTAGCAATGCAAACTATCGCCGTGATAGCTGGTCAGTTAACTTGGCAGAGGCAGAATTGATTGTGCATCGCAAAGAAGGGGTTAATATTTATTATCAGATTAAAGATCAAAACCATTTGGTGATGGATCTGGAAAAAATTAATAAGGGTAAAAATAAACAAATATTTGAACAGGGCTATCCTAAACCTTCAAGAGCATATGAGCTGATGAGAGATTCATCTGATGTGAACTAGAGAAGTGGAAGATATCTTTATTTAAAGTAGATAATTTTATGCCCATGTTTGATGTTTAACATGACAGATGAAGCATAAATTTGGTGGGTTGTGAGGGGCTCGAACCCTCGACCAATAGATTAAGAGTCTACTGCTCTACCAACTGAGCTAACAACCCTGAGCGAGGATTAGTGAACTTAAAGCATCGCTTTAAGGGTTCACCCGAGTGCAAGAAAAAATCTATGATTTTTAAAGGTGCATTAAAGCACTGTATTTTGCAACATCGGTATAGCAAAATTTCGAGAATGGCGAATCTACCGAAAGGGTATGGTTTGTCTTGGTCGGAATATTTGCAGGTTTCGTTTCTATTTGAGTACGGATATTTTAGTACAGAAAGAAGCCTTAAGAAAGATATGGTGGGCCGTCCGCGACTCGAACGCGGGACCAATGGATTAAAAGTCCACTGCTCTACCAACTGAGCTAACGGCCCATATTTTCAGAAGAAAATATCTGAGAAGTAAAAAAGCTTCCCGGTAGAGAAGCTCTTTAGAATCTTGGTGGGCCGTCCGCGACTCGAACGCGGGACCAATGGATTAAAAGTCCACTGCTCTACCAACTGAGCTAACGGCCCAAGATCATCAAAATAAGTGGTGGGCCGTCCGCGACTCGAACGCGGGACCAATGGATTAAAAGTCCACTGCTCTACCAACTGAGCTAACGGCCCTTAACCAACATTCAAGCAGGGCTTAAATGTGCAGTGTAAGAAAATAAAATGTTTTCTAAACACCACTTCGTTTTGATGGGCGTATTGTAGCAAGTTATTAAACGAGCGCAAGTAAAAATTAGCAAACTTGTTGATGTTTGATTATAAATGCAACAAATTTGCTATATCTAGTCAAAAAACATACGCTTTTGAGTTAAAATCGGTATTGATAGGCCTGAATGTTGTTGAATATTTCAACCGTTAAATCGCAGTATTGCGTGGCATTCGGTAGTAAAACCAACAAGCGTTCATCGGTTTTATGGGGATCAAAGGCTTGCTCTTTTAACTTGTTCTTTTGGTATTTGAAGGTACCGGTGGTTTCAACCTGTACCTGAACGCGTAAGAACACCGGAACTGCATAAGCAGGCAAGCATTTTTTAAATTCAGTCACCATCTGCTGTAAATCTTCTGGGGTTAATTCCGCACCTTCTGCCAGGGTAATTGCTGCCATACCTGCACGACCATTGGTATTTGGAATTTCTACCCCATACACCACAGCCTCAGCAATTTTTTCATATTCACTGACAGTATTTTCCACTTCTGTAGTCGAGACATTTTCACCTTTCCAGCGGAACGTGTCTCCTAGGCGGTCAACAAACTGGGCATGACGGAAACCGATATCGCGAACCAGATCACCCGTATTGAAGTATGAATCGCCATGTTTAAACACATTTTTCATGATGACTGATTTATTCTTTTCAGGATCGGTGTAGCCATCAAAAGGTGAGCGGCGGGTAATCTTGCCAATCAATAAACCAACTTCGCCTTTTTTAACTTTTTTACACCAGCCTTTGGCATCTTTCACCGGTGCATTGCTTTCTTTATCAAACTCAACAATGGCATAAGGTGTAGGGGAGAAGCCGACGGTGTTGTCAAAGTTAAATACGTTACTGAAACCGACATTGCCTTCACTGGAGGCATACAGCTCAAGAATTTCTTCAATCCCAAAACGTGCCTTGAATTTGTCCCAGATATTTGGGCGCATGCCATTACCGATCATTTTTTTGACACGATGACCGTGTTCAAGTTCAGAAACCGGCGCATCCATAAGGTAGCGGCAGAGTTCACCGACATAACCAATTGCCGAGACATCAAATTTTTGGACATCTTTCCAGAAAGAAGAAGTGGAAAATTTGCGTCGTAAGGCCAGTGTTGCACTGCCGGCAATGACACCGCACCAGCAAACCACGATACCTGTCGCATGATATAGCGGCAAGGTCACGTACATGACATCGTTTTTATTCAGGTTTAACACATGCCCATAGGTACCATAGGCCAAAGTCCAGCGGCTATGCGTGAAAATAACGGCTTTGGGTAAACCTGTAGTCCCCGAAGTGTAGATATAAAATAATCCGTCCTTACCTTGAACGGTATGCGTGGTCGGAGTGTTAAATTGGGGGAAGTTATCTACTTTAGCTGCAAGATTAGTCCAGTCTTTAGGCGCTTGACCGGCATCAATTCGAGTGGCTTGGTCAGCAAACCAGTGAAAACGATCCTCTTGAAGCGCCAGGTCTGCACGAACTTCTTCCACCGCAGCACGGCATTCTTCTCCGGCAATAAGGGCGATTGGCTTAACCAGATTGATACTATGCGTGAGTGCTTTACCTGTTTGTGAGGTATTGACTAAAGCAGCCGTCACGCCAATTTTTGCTAAAGCAACAACCGTGGCCACCAGTTCAGGGCGGTTTTCCACCATCACGGCAATCACGTCACCTTTACGTGCCCCTATGGACAAATAAAAGTGCCCAATTTGATTGGCCCATTCATTCAGTTGTTGATAACTAAATTTTTGATCTTCAAATAATAAGGCCATGCCGTGTGGATTGCGTTTCACTGCCTTTTCAAAAGCAATGCCCAATCCAGCAGGGGTATCGGCTGTGCGTAAATAGGCTTGCTTGAGACCACTCAACAGGTGAGGGACTTTGCTCATAAATTTAGGTAATTTAGCTGCAACATCAGCAATACCAATAAGATCGCTCTGGGTGGTGTGGTTCATAAGAATCCTATTTATTTTTCATAATCCAATATGTCTATTTGTTTGCTGCTATCTGTACAGTTGTCTTTTTAATTGTTTAATCCTAGTGCAATCAACCTAATTTGACAAAAGTAACAAAAAAAACCTAGTCACCGAAATGACTAGGTTTTTTTTATTCACTGCATTAGAGCTAATTATGACTCATTTGCAGGAGTAACCTTCTTCGGTGGACGACCGCGAGGACGACGCGGACGGACAGGTTTGTCTGCTTCATCTTCAGTTTCAGGAGTATCGGCATCTGCTTTTGGTTCAGCCAATGCTTGTACGTCTTGAGCCGCTTCTACCGGTAATTCAGATTGTACCGGTTTTGGCGCTGATTTCTTCTCAACAGGCGCTTTTTTTACAGCTTCGTTGATTGGCTCAGCAGCGACTTCTGCAACCACGGTAACTTCAGGAGTTTCAGTGGCAGGCACTTCTTCAATTGCAGCTTGTTGTTCTACAACCGGAGTGGCTTCAGCAGCAGCGGTTTCAACAACTTCCTTTGCAGCTTCAGGTTCGCTATGTGCTTGCTTGGCTTGCTCTAAAGCTTGTTCCGCAGCAAGTTTTGCCAAACGACGACGTTCACGCGGGTCATTGGCAACACGGTTGTCCGAAACAGCAGCGGGTGGAGTTAAGTCCAGTACCGGTGCCGGTTCAGCCTCAGGTGCAGCTTTGGTTACAGCAACATCACGTGTTACAGGCTGTGCTGGTGCTTCTGCTTGAGTTTCCGCAGAGACCATCGTCGCAGCATATTGCTCAGTGAATTTCACCAATGCGCGATTGAAGGTTGGGATTAAACCAAACTGTTCAATCAGCACTGAACAGTCTTCACCATAAACATGGCGAATTAAGCTGCCCACTGTATATTGACCCAAAGTTGGAACCTGAGATGGGTTCAATTTTGGAGCTTGAGCCTGTTTCGCATGCGCTTCACGTTTTTGACGACGACGCATACGCGGATCGTTGCTGGCACGTTTATCAGCAGAATGTGGCTTATGTGACTCCTGCTTTTCAGTCGTGGTTGCTGGTTTTTCTTCCTTCGCCATTACTGGTTTTTCTGCTACCGGCGCTTTGCTTTCTGCAACCGCTACAGGTGCGTCTTGAGCGATCGGTGCTTCAACAACAGTTGCTGTCGAATTTAACGCAACAATTTCACTTTTCGCCTGATCGACATTGACCACCAATGCAGTTGGAATCACATCCTGACGAGGTGTATCAATCACTTCGACTTTAGGCTGTTGTTCATTAACTACAGGCGCAGCAATGGCTGGTTGAGGTGCAGCTTGTTCGTTCAATACGCTTTGATCGCGGTGACGATTTGGGCGGTTTGGACGTTGCTGGTTATTGCGGTCACGGCGTGGAACAGCATTTTGTTCTGGTTGAGTTTCAGAAGCTTGCTGTTCAACGTGTTGACGTCGAGTCGGGCGCTTGTTTTCACGTGAATCTTGGCGCTGTTCCGGACGTTGTTCTTGACGCTGCTCATGACGAGGAACTTGAACAATTTCTTCATGCACTTGGTTTTGCTGATTGTCGTGCTGAACTTGTTCACGTTGCTCTTTAGGCTTGTTACGCTTTTTATTGTGACGTTGCGCTTTTTCTTCTCTATCAGAATATTTATCCGCAACTTCACGCTGTTCCTGTTTTGGTGTTACAGGCGCATTTGGTGCTAAATAAACATTGTTGTTTGCAGTTGCTACCGGTGCAGTCGGGGCAGGTGCAGAAGTTGCAACTTGACCAAATTGACCACGGCTTACAGCACCGCCATTGACCATTTGTTCAATCGCAGCAGCAGCGTTGTTTGCAGTGCGTGCCTGATCAACGGTTTTCGCTTGCTTTTGTACAAACAGGTTTTCTAGCCATGCACATGGGCTTGCTGAAGCTTGAGCAACAGGCGCAACTTGAGCAGGTTGTTGTTGTGGCTGTGGTTCTTGAGCCGCTTGTTGTGGACGACGCTGCTGCTTGTTGTTTTGGTTTTTGCCTTGTTGCTGAGCAGGGGCTTGCGCTGCAGCTTGAGCTTGCGGTCCATCTTCCAAATGCCATTCAGAAGATTCATAACCCAACTCTTTTTCACTTGAACGTGTTGCTTCAGTACGTTCATAGCTGGTTGGTGCAAAACCTTCAGCATTGTAGGTAATTTCGTAATGCGGTGTTTCCAAGTGCGGATGAGGCAGCACGGTAACACGTACATTGGAGGTCTGTTCCAAATACACCAGGGTGTGACGCTTTTCATTCAATAAGAATGCTGCAATTTCAACAGGAACTTCAACCTGTACTTCACCATGACGTTCGCGAAGAGCAATTTCTTCCACTTTGCGCATGATCGAAAGGGAAAGAGAACGTAAGTCACGCACCATACCTGTACCATGACAGCGTGGGCATACGTAACCGGTTGCTTCTTCAAGCGATGGACGTAAACGTTGACGGCTCATTTCCATCAAACCGAAACGCGACAATTGACCGAACTGGATACGGGCGCGGTCACTTTGCGTTGCTTCACGAAGTTTTGCTTCAACCATACGTTGGTTACGGTCTTTGGTCATGTCGATGAAATCGATCACCACCAAACCACCGATATCACGTAAACGCAGTTGACGTGCAATTTCTTCAGCCGCTTCTAAATTGGTATTTAGCGCAGTGTCCTCAACATCGTGACCACGGGTTGATTTCGCCGAGTTAATGTCAATCGACACTAAAGCTTCAGTTTGGTCAATCACGATTGAACCGCCAGAAGGAAGTTTTACTTCACGTTCATAAGCAGTTTGAATTTGGCTTTCAATCGCGAAATGCGCGAATAAAGGCTCATTCAAGGTGTAGGTTTTCAGTTTTTCTAACTGGCGTGGCATGACTGCTTTCACGAAGTTATAGGCTTCGTTATAGGCTTGTTCAGAGTCAATTAAAATCTCTGCAACATCATCACGTAAATAGTCACGAATCGCACGTGTGACCACGCCCGCTTCCTGATGTACCAGCATTGGCGATGGACCAGAACTTGCTGTGGTTTGGATTTGCGCCCAAAGATCCATCAAGTGTTGCAAGTCCAGTTGTAATTCTTCTTGCGAACGACCAATACCCGCAGTACGAACAATCACGCTCATGCCACGCGGAATATTTAAAGACGCCAACATCTCTTTCAATTCTTCACGAACTGAACCGGAAATTTGACGACTGATACCGCCACCTTTCGGATTGTTTGGCATAAGTACCAAATAACGACCGGCAAGCGAGATAAAGGTAGAAAGCGCAGCACCTTTATTGCCACGTTCTTCTTTTTCCACTTGAACAAGAAGTTCTGTACCTTCAGTGATCAATTCGCGGATATTGGAAGTTTGACGAGGGTCTGCTTTGTAATATGAGTTTGCGATTTCGCGCATAGACAGGAAGCCTTGACGTCCTGCACCGTACTCAACAAATACAGCTTCTAAAGAAGGTTCAACGCGAGTCACGTGACCTTTATAGATATTAGATTTCTTTTGTTCACGGGTACGATTTTCTAAATCAAAATCGTAAAGACGCTGACCAGTGACAAGTGCAACGCGAATCTCTTCGGCATGTGTTGCATTAATCAACATACG
>JBLZXS010000123.1:0-2954 GCA_050285325.1 Acinetobacter sp. | reverse complement strand
TAGGGTGAATCACGTTGGAACTTTTATCTGGTGGTGAAATGCTCGTTCGCGCATTGGCGGACGAAGGCGTTGAACATTTATTTGGATACCCAGGCGGCGCAGTACTGCATATTTACGATGCGCTCTTTCAACAAGACAAAATCAATCATTACCTCGTGCGTCATGAGCAAGCTGCTGGTCATATGGCAGATGCCTATTCACGTGTAACAGGTAAAACTGGTGTGGTTCTCGTCACATCAGGCCCAGGTGCAACCAATACAGTAACGCCTATTGCAACCGCATATATGGACTCAATCCCAATGGTGATTTTGTCTGGTCAGGTTGCAACTCATTTAATTGGCGAAGATGCATTCCAAGAAACAGATATGGTCGGTGTTTCTCGTCCGATCGTGAAGCATAGTTTCCAGGTGCGTCATGCCAGTGAAATTCCTGCGATTATTAAAAAAGCATTTTATATCGCATCTTCAGGTCGTCCAGGTCCTGTAGTTGTTGATATTCCTAAAGATGCAACCAATCCTGCAGAAAAATTTGCTTACGAATATCCTGAAAAAGTGAAAATGCGTTCTTATCAACCGCCGCATCGTGGTCACTCAGGTCAAATCCGTAAAGCGATTGAAGAGCTAATTAGTGCTGAACGCCCAATCATCTATACAGGTGGTGGTGTGGTACAAGGCAATGCCTCTGAATTACTGACTGAGCTTGCACATTTGTTGGGTTATCCGGTAACCAATACTCTGATGGGTTTAGGCGGTTTTCCGGGCGATGATGAGCAGTTTATTGGTATGTTGGGTATGCATGGTACATACGAAGCCAATATGACCATGCACAATGCAGACGTGATTTTGTGTGTAGGTGCACGTTTTGATGACCGTGTAACCAATAACCCGGCAAAATTCTGTCCAAATGCAAAAGTGATTCATATTGATATCGATCCAGCGACGATTTCAAAAACCATCATGGCGCATATCCCAATCGTGGGTGCAGTAGAACCTGTACTTCAAGAGATGTTGGTTCAATTGAAACAAATGAATGTTTCTAAGCCAAATCCTGAAGCGATTGCTGCGTGGTGGTCTCAAATCAATGAATGGCGCAAAGTTCATGGTTTGCGTTATGAAGCGGGTACGGATGGTGTAATGAAGCCACAACAAGTGGTTGAAGCACTTAATCGTATTACCAACAGTGAAGCCATCATTACTTCAGACGTAGGTCAGCATCAAATGTTTGGTGCCAATTACTACAAATACAAACGTCCGCGTCAATGGATTAACTCTGGCGGTTTAGGCACCATGGGTGTTGGCTTGCCCTATGCTATGGCTGCGAAACTCGCGTTCCCAGATCAGCAAGTGGTATGTATTACCGGTGAAGCATCGATTCAGATGTGTATCCAGGAATTATCGACCTGTAAGCAATATGGCTTAAATGTGAAAATTCTCTGCTTGAATAACCGTGCTTTAGGGATGGTTAAACAGTGGCAAGATATGAACTATGAAGGTCGTCATTCAAGCTCTTATGTAGATTCATTACCAGATTTTGCCAAATTGATGGAAGCTTACGGCCACGTGGGTATTCAAATTGACCATGCAGATGAGCTTGAATCCAAGCTTGAAGAAGCGATGGCAATCAATGATAAATGCGTATTCATTAACGTGATGGTTGATCGTTCAGAACATGTCTATCCAATGTTGATTGCGGGTCAATCGATGAAAGATATGTGGTTAGCAAAAGGAGAGCGCACAGAATGAGACACATAATTTCTGTACTCGTTGAAAATGAAGCAGGTGCGCTTTCACGTTTGGTGGGATTGTTTTCTCAACGTGGTTATAACATTGAGACTTTAAACGTAGCACCGACTGAAGACCCGACCATGTCGCGTTTGACCCTCACCACCTATGGTGATGATCACAAGATTGAACAAATCACCAAACAGCTCAACAAGCTTGTTGAAGTAGTAAAAGTGGTTGATTTGTCTGAAGGTGCACACATTGAGCGTGAACTGATGTTGATTAAAGTGAAATCACTTGGATCAGCACGTGCAGAGATCAAGCGTACTGCAGACATTTTTCGTGCACAAATTGTCGATGTAACACCGACAACCTATACCATTCAAATCGCGGGTACCACCGAAAAGCTAGACGGTTTCATCGATGCTTTGGCGGAAAATACCATTTTAGAAGTGGTGCGTTCAGGTGTTTCAGGCATCGCGCGTGGCGAAAAAGTTCTAACAATTTAATCAATTTTAATTTTATTCACACATTCTACTCATCCTGTAGATGAGGTTCCAAGTCAATGAATACCAATAACATCATTGGCTTGGAAGAAAGGAAACAAAAGCATTTAAGCGGAGACAGCAATGCAAATTTTTTACGATAAAGACTGTGATTTATCTATCATCCAAGGCAAAAAAGTAGCGATCATCGGTTACGGTTCACAAGGTCACGCACATGCGCTTAACCTTAAAGATTCTGGCGTTGACGTAACTGTAGGTTTACGTGCGAACTCTACTTCTTGGAAAAAAGCTGAAAATTCTGGTCTTAAAGTTGCTGAAGTTCCTGCTGCTGTAGCACAAGCTGACGTAGTGATGATTTTGACTCCAGATGAATTCCAATCTCAACTTTACCGTGACGTAATTGAGCCAAACATCAAGCAAGGTGCAACTCTAGCATTTGCGCATGGTTTCTCAATTCTTTACAACCAAGTTGTACCACGTGCTGACTTAGACGTAATCATGGTTGCGCCTAAAGCACCAGGTCATACAGTACGTTCTGAATACCAACGTGGTTCTGGTGTACCTGACTTAATCGCGATTCACCAAGATGCTTCTGGTAATGCACGTAATGTTGCACTTTCTTACGCTTCAGGTGTGGGTGGCGGCCGTACAGGTATTATCGAAACTTCATTCCGTGAAGAAACTGAAACTGACCTTTTCGGTGAGCAAGCAGTTCTTTGTGGTGGTG
>JBLZXS010000122.1:0-5655 GCA_050285325.1 Acinetobacter sp. | reverse complement strand
GTCAAAAATATCAAAAAACACACGTTTTAACAACTCGTGTGTTTTTTAAGCAACTTTGTAATATTTAGCCAATAGAATAGGTTAAAAAACGCTCAATTTCGACATTTTTCCAATGTTCTCGGTCTTCCCAGAGTCAAAAATGTCCCCAATTTCTGCGGATAAAAAGGGGACAGTTTTTAGCCGATCTTGTACGCATTTGCTCACATCAATCTCGGCCCTTTGCAGCTAGGCGAGCAGACTTTAATTTCTTATGATGGGGACATAGAGAACAGGAAGTTCCACAAAATAAAAATAATAGATCGAACAAGGAGTGTAAGATCAGACAGGAGTCAGATCTAAGCATCAAATACGAAAAAGCCCGACAGGATGTCGGGCTTTTTTTATGTCTAAAAATGAGTTCCTATCAATTTATAAGTTTACATGAGTCTGATCTCTAAAAATAAATAATCATATCTAGTGAAGGGAATAGCCTAAGCAAGCTAAACATTCACTTTTAAAAAGCATATAATTTACTTATCTCGTTCTTAATATCTTCGAAAAATGACACCTGCTTGCAAAGTTTTAAAATCAAATAAAATCGAATTTTCTATCCATGAATATGAACACGATGTAAATGCAAAAAGTTTTGGATTGGAAGCGGCCGAAAAGTTGAATTTAGAAGTCAAAGAGGTCTTTAAAACTTTATTGGTCACCGATGATAAAAACTTCTATGTTGCAGTTTTGCCTGTTGCACATCAGTTAAGTTTAAAAAAAATAGCTGCAGCAGTCGGGACTAAAAAATTGCATATGGCCGACCCAAAAGATGCTGAACGCTTAACTGGTTATTTGGTGGGTGGGATAAGTCCAGTCGGACAAAAAAAGCGTTTAAAGACGGTGGTAGATGGTTCTGCAGCGTTATTAAACAAGATATATGTCAGTGGCGGCAAACGCGGTTTAGACATTGGAGTAAACCCACAAGATTTAGTCAAAGTCTTGGGTGCACAGTTTGCAGATGTTTTAGATCAAGATTAACAATGACAATGGTATAAAAAAGTAGTCGTGAGAGCTTTATAAGTAGTCTACTTAACGGTATTTATGACATAGTTTTACTCAAAAACTAGGCGTTAAGTAGATTAGCATTTTGTTAAAGTTTCGTATGGCTTAAACTTGGAAAGTCATTTATAAAATTAGAATCGAATATAAAATGGACAAAATCCATTAAGCTGCTATTGTTGCGTGCATAAAAATAAAATTGAGTTAAATTGAATAATGAATCAAAACAATAAGATTCTGATTGCTGCCAGTCTAGCCAATGGCGGCTGTTTTTCTATGATTTTGCCTATACTTGCACCTTTGGTTCGTCAAATGAAAATGACGGAACTGCATGGCGGTGCCTTGATTTCAGCGGGTGCATTATTAATGGCAATCGGGGCAATCTATATTTCAAAACAGCAAAATAAATACAGTATTTACAGCTTATTAAGTATTGGCTTTATCGGTATGACTATCACTTGGGGATTATTTACCGGTGTTTTGGCCTATGGGCTGGAATATCATCTTCCAGTCATGCTGCTGTTTACGTTGTTAGTGTTGGCCCGGGCGAGTATGGGCGTATTTATGGCGATGCCGCAAATCGCTTTACAAACCTACGTCATGACCAAATATACCACCGAACAACAACGTAGCCAGACCATGTCCAAGTTTGGTGCGTTAAATAGCGCAGGTTTAGTCCTGGGTCCATTTTTAACCACACTTTTACTGGCTTGGGGTATGCTGACGCCGTTATGGGTTGCCTTTATTATTTTTGCTTTTATTAGCTTCTACATTGTGCTGAAATTTGATCGCCAGGAAGCAGATGTTTCTCATGCTTCTGAGCAGGTTATGCCAACTGAAAATACGGCATTCGCCCACAATGAAGCGTTTTCTTTGCGTAACAGTATGGGGTGGTTTGGACTCGGGTTTAGTCTCTATATGGCAATTGTCACATTAAATCTAACCGCAGGTTTTTATATACAAGATCAATTTCAAATTTCGACTCAGCAAAGTGCAATTTACTTTGCCCAATGTTCTTTAATTGTCGGAATATCCTTAGTCATTATGCAAACGGCTATTTCCAGGTTTTTGCAATGGTCTGTGCAGCGTTTATTGTGGACAGGACTGGTGTTTATGATGCTTGGCTTGCTGATCTCCATTCGCACCACGCAGATTCATATTTTCCAAAGTGCATATGTTTTATATGGTTTGGCCGTGGCTTGTCTTACTCCGGCATTTACCACGGGGGCTGCGCAATCTGCACCACGGCATTTACAAGCTAAAATTGCCAGTTTTTGTACTGCGACGCAGGCTTTAAGTTTTGTATTTGGTCCATTAATCAGTACCGGTTTGTATCAGTTGCACAGTGATTATCCATTTTACCTGTTAATTTTAATGTTTATGTTTCTGGCTGCTTATTTCATCTATTATCAAAAAATGATGCAACAGTCATCGGTGCCAGTTTAGTTTTAATTCGTAGGGCATTGTATTAGGCTGGATTTTAGAGGGTTTTCATAAAACATTGTTGCTCATGCATTAAAGCTATAAAAACTGAATATAATTCATGATGGCCTGAATAATGTTAAAGCAACATTTAAAGAAAATTAGCAGCATTCATGCTTTAATAACGCTATTGAATTTAAAGTGATTTATACGTGTTTTTAAAGCCGTCTACGCCAGTTGTTGCTACACGTGCAGGCGATTATCCTGAATGGCATCGCGGACGGGAGCATTTTTCGTTATGGTATATCGAAATTGAGCATCCAGAATTATTAGATTATTTAAATCAGCTGCGTTCAGTTTTTTCAGATTTTTTATACACGCCCAATACCCGCCAATTTCACATCACTTTATTTATTTGTGGTTTTTTAACGGAACAAAATCCAGTTTTAGATGATGATTTTTCGATTGAAACAATGCAGCAACATATCCGGCACTTAAGGGCTGATTCACCACAAAAAATCCCATTAAAAACCGGTCGCATCAGCAGTTTTGAAAGTGCTTTGTTTGTCGAAATTATTGATGAAAATGGCATTCTTTTAAAATTGCGTCATTTACTCGGACAAAGTTGCGATGAAATTGCACCGCTCGACTATTGTCCACATCTTACTTTGGGTCTGTATCATCAGGATTTTAATAGTGATTTAATTTTTAACCATATAAACAGCATCGAACAAAAAAGCTTTGAATTTTCAGTCGATCAACTGACATTTGGCACATATAGCGCGAAAATATTGCAAGGTCAGCTTTCTCCACTCCATCAATTTCAATTGGGTGACGTATGATGCAACTCATTTTAGGTGGCGCACGTTCTGGTAAAAGCCGCCTTGCGGAACAAATCGCAAAAGATTCAAATCTTAATGTGACTTATATTGCAACGGCACAAGCTTTTGATGCGGAAATGCAGCAACGTATTCATCATCATCAAGCACAACGTCCAGCACATTGGGCGGTAATTGAAGAGCCTCTATATCTGGCCAACTGTTTAATCGAGCTAGATCAACCTAATCAAGTGATTCTTGTCGATTGCTTGACCTTGTGGATGAGCAATTTATTGATGCATGAAAATCCTGAATTACAGATGCATCAATGCCAAAAGCTGCTGGATATTTTACCGATATTAGAGTCAGACGTTATTTTAGTCAGTAATGAAACTGGCCTAGGTGTTATCCCGATGGGTCAGATCAGCCGCAAGTTTGTGGATGAGTCCGGACGTTTGCATCAGCAGTTGGGGCAAATTGCCGATAAAGTGGTGTTTTGTGTAGCGGGTTTTCCCATGATTTTAAAAGGAGAGAAAGGATGAACTGGTGGTTGGATGCGTGTAAAACGCCAAGTGCGGAAGCAAAAAAACTGGCTGAAGAGCGTCAATTACAACTGACCAAACCCACAGGATCTTTATCTGAACTTGAAAATACCGCGGTGCTATTGGCAAGTTTGCAAGCAAATCCACGTCCCAATGTAGACCAGCCTTGGATTACGATTTTTGCCGGTGATCATGGGGTAATGGAAGAAAATATTTCCGCCTATCCACAAGCCGTGACGCGACAAATGCTGCAAAACTTCACTACTGGTGGCGCTTGTATCAGCGTGATTGCGAAAGAATATAATGCCAAATTACAGGTCATAGACTGTGGTTCGGTGGGTGATGCCTATGAATATGCAGGCGTAGAACGTCATTGCATTATTCCGGGAACTGCGAATTTTGCCAAACACGTTGCCATGACTGAAGCGCAGTGTATTGAAGCAATGAATCTGGGACGTGCAAGTGTAGAAGCTGCCGTTGCCCAGGGGGCGTCTATTTATGTCGCTGGAGAAATGGGGATTGGCAATACCTGTTCGGCATCTGCCGTAGCATGTTTTTTACTAAATGAACCTGCTGAACAGCTCACAGGTGTGGGTACGGGTATTCGTGCAGAACAACTGATTCATAAAAAAAATGTCATTAATCAAGCCATCGCTTTACACCAAGATTATGTAGATCAGGATGTCTTTAAAGCACTTTGCGCGGTTGGTGGTTTAGAAATTGCGGCGATGACAGGCGCCTATATTCGTTGTGCGCAGCTCGGTTTGCCTATGGTAGTCGATGGCTTTATTACCACAGTTTCAGCGCTTGTGGCGGTGCGTTTAAATTCTGCAGTTCGTAACTGGATGCTGTTTGGACATCAGTCAGCAGAGTATGGACATCAGCGTTTATTGCAGGAACTGAATGCCAATCCTTTATTGAAACTGAATTTGCGTTTGGGCGAGGGCAGTGGTGCCGGGGCTGCTTTAGGGGTGATTAAACTGGCTTGCAGTCTACATAACAACATGGCGACTTTTGCAGAAGCCGCTGTGATTGGTGAAAAAGTTTAATCCTAAAAGTATTCAACAGGATATTGAACATGTTAAAGATTGATCTGCTTCGTCATGGTGAAACGACTTTAAGTCATACCTTGCGCGGTTCTACAGATGACGATTTGACCGAATTAGGTTGGTCGCAGATGCAGCACACCATAGATCAGTCTTGGCATGTTTTTAAGCAAGATTCCCTGCATAACAATGTGCAGTGGGATGTGATCTTTACTTCGCCCTTAAAACGCTGTCGTTTATTTGCAGAAACGGTCGCAGAACAAAAACAACGACCTATTTTTTACGATCCCGGTTTGCAAGAAATGCATTTTGGCGATTGGGAAGGTATATCGACCCAAGTCATTTATGAAAATGAATCTGAATTACTGGCGAATTTTTGGCAGCAACCGACTCAATTTACCCCGCCGAATGCTGAAAATATGCAGGACTTTTATGAGCGTATACTCATCAGCATTGAAAAAATGCAACAACAGATGCTGGAAAATGGTTGGCAGCATGCTTTAGTGGTGACGCATGGTGGTGTGATTAAACTTTTAAAATGTATCGCTTTAAATCATTCGCTGGATGATATTTTAAAAATGACTGCAGAATTGGGCCAACTCAACTCCTTTGCAATTCATGAAGATGCTTCAATCCATTTGCTTAAGGAATAATGATGACACCATTTTTTATTGCCTTGCAGTTTTTAACCACATTTCCTGTTCAATTGAAAGCAATGCCCAGCAAACAGCAAAATGGTCGATCTTTACTGTTTTATCCACTGATTGGTTTGATGAGCGGTGCAATTTTATTTGC
>JBLZXS010000121.1:0-7389 GCA_050285325.1 Acinetobacter sp. | reverse complement strand
CCTACCGTGACAGGCGCTGCAGGTTATCGCGTTTTAGGTACCATTACAGCGATATAAATAGTTATTAAAAATACTGCGCAATAAAAAAGGTCTGTTCACGCAGACCTTATTTATTGCTAAAAAATGATTATTGCATCATCTTCTGGGCATTTTCATTTCTAATCGCACCTAAAATTTGTTGACCTGCACGACCGGTTGGGCTTAAACCCAAACGTGTTTGTTCCTGGCGAATGGCTTGACGGGTTTTGTCACCAATCAAACCATCTGCTGCACCAATGGCATAACCTTTTTTCAATAAATATTGCTGAATTTCTCGTCGTTCTGCACGGGAAGTTCCTGGATCATCGGTTGGCCAAGCCTTACTGAATCCACCCTGCCCCTGTAAACGATCGGATAAATGTGCAATCGCTAAAGCATAACTTTCTGCCGCGTTATAACTATATATAGCATCAAAGTTTTTGAAGACTAAAAATACCGGTCCATTGGCACCTGCAGGTGCCATTAAGCCTGCAGCACTGCTGTCAGATAAATTGCCTTGAATTAAAGGACTGCCATCGGCACGAACCACACCACGATTTACCCAACTACTTAAAGACTTTTTATTGCGACGCCCTTCTCCATTGATGGACATACCTTCAGGAATACGCACTTCAAAACCCCAAGGCATGCCGGTTTGCCAGCCACGTTTTTTAAGGAAATTAGCCGTTGAAGCCAAAGCATCCGTGGTGCTAGAAACCAAATCACGACGGCCATCGCCATCAAAATCAACCGCCAGCTCTTCATAAGTTGAAGGCATAAACTGGGTATGACCAAATGCACCGGCCCACGAGCCTTTCATTTGCTGCTCGGTTAAATCACCGCGTTGCAAAATTCGCATCGTGGTAAAAAATTCTCCACGGAAATAACCCTGACGACGCCCCTCACAACTTAAAGTTCCCAACGCCTGCACTAAAGGATAACTTCCTGAAATATCACCAAAGTTACTTTCCACACCCCAAACCGCAACCACGGTTTCAGCCGGCACACCATAGGCCGCTGCAACACGATTTAAAACTTCACGGTGCTGAGCCAGTTTTTGTCGCCCTAGTTGCACACGCTCTTCATCCACCAGTCCGGATAAATAATCCCAAATTGGGGTAGAAAATTCAGGTTGATAATTCAGTTTTTCAATCACGGAATAATCAGGCACTAAATTTTGCGTATAGCGATCATAGGTGGAAGCACTTACCCCAGAAGTCAGGGCTTGATTCCGTAAATTGGCAATACATTGCTGAAAATTGTTTTGGGCGCTAAAAACTGGCGTAGAAGATGTAGTTGAAGTGGTCGTAACAGGTTGACCATTAATAATTAGCTCAGCATTGGCTTGAGTCATTGCAAGGAAAACTGAACCTAAAACGAAAGCTAAGCGATGCATAGTATCCCTTTACGATATTTGAATTTAAATTATGTTTTTACCATACCATCAACCTTTCATAATTTCTGAATCAAATCGTAAATTTAAATTCATTTTCCTTCATTTTAAATTCATATTCTGTTTTTGAATTTAAAAACTTATCCACAATTCATATTTTTAAAAATTTTAAATTCAAAAGATAAAAAATAAATTCAAAGTCATATGAATTTAAATTTATTGCTTTAAATTTAAAAGATTGTTTTTAAATTCAAACAACCTGTGGATAAGTTTATTTTCTTTGTTTTTATATCTTTAAATAAGTAAAAATTTAAATTCAAAACTGTATTTTTAAATTTAAAAGTTTAAATTCATATTCTCCAAAATACTTTGAATTCATATTTTTTTAAATTCAAACACGCGGGTTTAAATTTAAATTCATATGACTTTGAATTTATTTTTTATCTTTTGAATTTAAAATTTTTTGCATTTTTTCTTTATCGTTTTACAGCAATAAAACTTGAATATAGTTCAATTCTATCTGCTTGTTTTTTATGCAATCTATTTATAAAGGATTGTACAAATTACGTACAATTATTTTTATTCTATTCCGATAAATGGCGCACTACTTTAAAAGAGGCGCAATCATGCCCGAACTTCAGGCATAAAAAAAGCGGTCTTTGTCATGACCGCTTTTTTTCCATTCAATCGAAAGATTAAATGTTCATATCTTGAGTCAATGCCAAAGGTTCTGGCAAAATTTTCGCCAATTGACGGCATAAACTCGTTAATTCAGCACTGTCATTTGGCATTAGCGTGATATGACCAATTTTACGACCTGTACGTTCAGTTTTGTTATACAAGTGCAAATGTGCGCCATTCAATGCCAAGACATCTTCAGATTTCGGATGCTTGCCAATAATATTGATCATGACCGTTGGACGAACCACTTCGGTTGAACCTAGAGGAAAACCTGCAACCGCACGAATGTGGTTCTCAAACTGCGAGCAAACCGCACCTTCAATGGACCAGTGACCTGAGTTGTGCACGCGTGGTGCCATCTCATTGGCATATAAGCCTTGCTCAGTCACAAACAATTCTAGCGTCAATACACCGACATAATTCAAATGATTCAGCAGGCGAGTGATGTAGTCTTGCGCAACTGGCTGTAAATCTGTGCTGTTTGGCGCAGGCACTATCGAATGCGATAAAATGCCGTTGTGATGATGATTTTCAGCCAATGGCCAGGTTTTTACATCACCATTTTGACCACGTACCGCAATAATCGACACTTCACGCGAAAAAGTCACAAAGCTTTCAGCAATCAGTGCACCCGCAGGCCCAAGTTCCGCCCAGGATTGTTCAATTTGATCGGTCGTACGAAGAACAAATTGACCTTTACCGTCATAACCGCCAGTTACTGTTTTCAGAACGATCGGCAAACCCAGTTCAACGACAGCGGCTTGTAGGCTTTCAAGCGAATCAACCGCTTTATACGGCGCAACCGGGATAGCTAATTCATCAAACAACGCTTTTTCAAGCAAACGGTTTTGCGCAGTTGCCAAAGCCTGACGTGGCGGATGCAGTTCTTTTTGCTTGGTTAAAACATCCACATCTGCCAGTGGGGTGTTTTCAAACTCAAGACTGAAAACATCTGCACTTTCGATGAACTGTTGTAAGCCATTTTCAGCTTTGCTAGAGATGACCTGACCCATTGCTGCGGAAGGGCAATCTGTATTGGCTTCAAAGAAAGTACATTGAATATTCAGCGGTAGGGCAGCTTGTGCCATCATACGGCCGAGTTGACCACCACCAAAAATACCGATGGTTTTATCCATAAGGTGTGTCCCGTTTTAAGCTTGGCTTTAGATTTGACCCGGAATATTTTTGCTTGCTACTTTTTCAGTTTGCGCAGCACGGAATTCGGCAACATTTTTGGCAATTTCAGGGCGTGTTAAACCTAAAATTTGTGCTGCCATAATCGCTGCATTGGTTGCACCAGCAGGACCAATCGCCAATGTACCAACCGCAATACCTGCAGGCATTTGCACGATTGAAAGCAATGAATCTACACCATTGAGGATTGAAGATTTCACAGGTACACCAAGAACTGGTAAATCAGTTTTTGCTGCACACATACCTGGTAAATGTGCTGCACCACCTGCACCGGCAATAATCACCTGAATACCACGCTCACGTGCGGTCTCAGCATATTCGAATAAACGGTCTGGCGTACGATGCGCAGAAACAACTTCCGCTTCAAATGGGACGCCAAGCTGTTTAAGCATATTGGCAGTGTGTTCTAGAGTTGCCCAATCAGATTGAGAACCCATGATAATTCCAACGAGAGGTTGAGTGTCTGCAGCAGCCGCATTCATTGCAAATATTCCATAAACGAATGTAAGGAAGGATAAATCTCGACAAGTGCCAAGCTTTAAATGAATCACAAGCCCGATATTATAGACTGATTTTTCATCTCACCAAAATTTAACGGCTCAAGCAGACTGATATTTTCAATATTTTTTATAGAAATAGATAAAAATAGGGCAGTGGTCAGTTTATTGACTACGAAAGACAAAATATACACAACCTAAAAGACACAATCCCGCCCATACATAATCCAGTTTAAAAGGCTGCTTAAACAGAAAAATCATAAAAGGCACAAACACCAGTAACGTCACCACTTCTTGGGTAATTTTCATTTGCCCCACCGCCCAGCCTTGTTGTGCAAGCAATCGAGTAGCAGGAATCATAAAACTGTATTCGAGCAGGGCAACCACCCAGCCAAATAAAATGGCTTGCCAAAGCGGGGCACCATGTAAAAACTTCAAATGACCATACCAAGCCAAGGTCATAAAACAGTTAGAAATAATTAAAAGCAGCAACGGAAATAACATAGTCAATTTTTCTAAATTAATCGTGAATATTTTACGTTTTTCTGTTCAAAAAGCATGTCATTTCATACATGATTTTTCCTGCAAAAAATAGGCCTGCCACAATGCGATAAAGCCTAGGATGCAATGCCATGAATAGATACAAGAAAGACTATCTTTTCCGCAAAACCCTTGATATCGTTGCTTTCAAATTGAATCAATAATGACAACACCACCAACAACAACGTGATGTGTCTTAAAAAGTAGTGGAGTTAAAACGCATGCATCTGCATATTTTAGGTATTTGTGGCACCTTTATGGGCTCACTCGCATTATTAGCACGTGATTTGGGACATAAAGTGACGGGTTCAGATGCAAATGTCTATCCACCCATGTCGACCCAACTGGAAAATGCAGGCATTGGCTTAATGCAGGGCTATGACCGCAGTCATTTGCAGCCACATCCAGATCTGGTAATTGTCGGAAATGCCATGAAACGTGGTATTGATGCTGTGGAATATATGCTGAATGAAGGTCTTCCTTATATTTCAGGTCCGCAATTTTTGGCAGACCACGTTTTACAAGGTAAACATGTGCTTGGCGTTGCAGGAACACACGGTAAAACCACAACCACAACGATGCTGGCGTGGGTACTTGATCAGGCCGGTTTAAACCCGGGTTTCCTGATTGGTGGCGTACCGCTCGGTTTTAGTGAAAGTGCACGTTTAGGCGGCGGCAAATACTTCTGTGTAGAAGCAGATGAATATGATTCTGCCTTTTTCGACAAGCGTTCCAAGTTTGTACATTACCATCCTAAAACTGCGATTTTAAATAATCTCGAATTTGACCATGCCGATATCTTTGATGATCTGGCTGCGATTCAAAAACAGTTCCATCATCTGGTACGTACCATTCCAAGTGAAGGCCGCATTATTGCGCCAATTACTGAAACCAATATTGATGAAGTTTTAGACATGGGCTGCTGGACACCTGTGGTTCGCACTTCATTAGATACCAATGAAAAAGCAGCATTATCTGCCGAGCAAATTTCTGCAGATGGTTCACACTTTAAAGTACTAGAAGATGGTGTAGTCAAAGGCATTGTTAAATGGAATATGACCGGGCAGCACAGTGTTGCCAATGCCTTGGCGACCATTGCCGCAGCTGAGCATGTCGGTGTATCCATTGAAACTGCATGTGAAGCACTTTCAAACTTTGGCGGTGTAAAACGCCGTATGGAATTGCTGGACACTGTGAAAGGTATTGAAGTTTATGATGACTTTGCCCACCATCCTACAGCCATTGAAACCACTTTAGACGGCGCACGCAAACGCTTAGGTGAACGTAAGCTTTGGGCGATTATTGAACCGCGTTCAAATACCATGCGTATGGGTAGCCATAAAGACGGTTTGGCGCATTCCGCACGTTTGGCTGATGAAGTGATCTGGTATCAACCGGAAGGTTTAGACTGGGATTTACAGCCGGTAATTAACGCTGCATCAAATAAAGCCGTTGTGGCACGTTCCCTGGATGACATCATTAAAACTGTAGCCAGTGAAGCAGGTGAGGGTGATGCGGTGGTAATTATGTCGAATGGCGGTTTTGGCGGATTACACCAGAAATTGATTAGTGCTTTAAAAGCCTAGATGTTGAAATATTAAAAGCCCACATAATGTGGGCTTTTTATTTAAAAATAATTTTGATAGCCTCGGTTTTTTATACCTACCTTGGCTTTTGTCGCATGTCCGCTTTCTTCCATTCTTAACAGTAAATCTAAAAACTGGTTGATTTGCTGATGATTCAATTGATGGGGCAAGAATTTATCTAAACCCATTTTCTTAAACAGAGTGGTGATTTTCCCATGCTGATTGACATATTTCATCGACCATTGCTTGAAGTGAATTTCTTCAATGGCATGATCTGGAAAACGGTGAATCTGATTATGACGAGCATCCTTTGAAATTTGTGCAAATAGCTTTTCTAGCTGACTTTGTTCACCCTGCAAACATTGAAAATAAATGCCTTCTGCATAGTAAAGTACGCCATAAATAGCTTGCGCCTGATTAAAAGCACGCGCGGTAGCCAAAATGTCGCTTAAATCCTGTAATAAATCATTATCATATTCGACACGGCTACTGGCATAGCACAATTGGGTGAGCATAAAGCACCTATAAGTATTGGTGTGAGTTTTAAATTGCTTATCTGACACACAGGTTAATTTTTAAAGTTTAACTCAAGACAATAATGGTCATTTTTTAATCAAATGTAATTTCTTTCTTACACACAGCATAGCTTAAACTAACTTATTTTTTACCATTCGGTGTATTAAAATTGATTTAGCCAAATCAAAACAAATAATTACCTAAAATCAGGGGAAAAGCATGTTAAAAAAACTTTTCATCACGATGGGATTAGTTTGTAGCTACTTAAGCCTAATCATTATCCTACATCGTAATGGTATTGAAGAGATGCTGAACATTGCTATTTGTTCAGGCCTTCTTGGGATTACACTTAAAATTTGGGTTCAAAATACCCTGTATATCTATTCTAGTTTAGGTGTCTTGGCCTTATGTTTTTTCTCGGTCCAAGAATATGCCATGTTGGAAATGATGCTGATGACCTCAGTGCTGGGTATGGTTTTAACCCAACTTATCCAATCTCAGAACCTGCTTTTTAATAAAACCCAATCCTTATAAATTTTTCTAAGATGGGTTCAGTTTTTAGTCATTAAACAACAATTACACCATGCAGATGTTAAAACTTAACATCTGCAAAACTGATCTCTGGTTTAAAACTATACTCGTCAAAAGACCAGATTAGGATCATTTTTATCAGCTTGTCCCTTTCTTATAAACACGCAGAAATAAAATTCTGCATTGATCATTTTTATCTTGAATCATTTCAATCTGCATTCAAATCAGATCATTCTGTAAGCAAAGCTGTCCAAGTAATGACTTCGTCACTGAGTGTTGATAGCTTAGATAGATAAGCTCTGTGTATTTATGCTCAATGCTTCAATGTCCTATTAATACAGCAGAGGCTCTGATCAACTGTTTTCCTCTCATCCTTGTTTAATTTTCATTTATTTAAATGTTTTTCCTTAATTTTTTAAAGAGAAAATTTACT
>JBLZXS010000120.1:0-8793 GCA_050285325.1 Acinetobacter sp. | reverse complement strand
CTTTTAAATACGGAATCAGTTCAGCATTCGGCTGTTCACTGCGAAATATGTCATTACTTATTTGATAAAAATTGTTGTTTTGCTGCAGCACTTTGCCCCAATGCTGAGGACGCTGGTCAGCCGAGAGCGAAGCTGTAGTCATACATCCCATTAAACTTGAGCTGCTCAGTAAAAGTGCAATAACTGTTTTTTTAATCATGCCAAATAACGCCCTAGTTCAATAGGATCATGGGCACAAATGATTTCAATATTTTTTTCCATTTGTGCGAGCTGTTGAATTTTATGCAAGTTGTCTACGCGCATCTGATTATTTTCAGCAAAGAAGCGCTCCAGCTTGTCTAGTGTTCGCAGCTTATTTTTCGGGTCAAGTTGCAGGTGGGAGTAATAGGCATCCCCACAGAAAAATAGCCAACCATCTTGTTGTTTAATTGCAATCCCGCAGTGACCTTTGCTATGACCCAGTAATGGAATCATTAAAATTTCATCTTGAAATAAGTGGAAGCCTTGTACTTGATGCAGGTTAAACCAAGCTTCTCCTTGCTCTGGTTCGATGAAATTCCAGTAACGGTGTTGCTTGAATTGTTGGGTTTTATAGCGTGCTTTATTTTTCAGTGAGAAAAAACTTTGCGTTGCATTATATTCACTGGAGAGCACATGTACGGTCGCATGTGGGAAGTCTGAAATACCGCCAGCATGGTCAAAATCCAGATGTGAAACCAGGATATGTCGCACATCTTGCGGGCTAAAGCCCAAGCGCTGAATTTGTGCGATAGCGGTCAGTTCAAGATTGTTTTCAATTTGACCTACGTGTGCAACCAGAGATCCTAAACGCTGTTTAGTGTGCAGATAATCTTGTACGCCTAAGCCGGTATCGATCAGTACCAAACCTTGATCAGTTTCAACAAGCAGACAATGACAAACCACTTTGGCATGTAAACCTTTTTGCCCAAATAGCGGGCCACAAACAGGGCACATGGTGCCACAGTGCAAATGATGAATATTATAGATCACAATATTTATTCTTAAGATGATTAGGCGTATTTATAAACTGAGTGTGAAATAAAAACCAACTTGATTTTGTAATTCAATTCTTTAGCAGAATAGAAAAGCCTGTCATTAGACAGGCTTGAACAAGATCAGGATTTGGCTCGTCTTTTAGTCCTGATTAGCAGCATACTTGAAGCATAGTTTCTCGTTTTTTTGCGGAATATCTTCCTCAGAGTGGAACAGTGTTCCAATTCTGAAACTACGCGCTTCGTTTGTCTTGGGGTAAAATAAGACAGTGCTTTTGATACGACGCACTTCGTTTGTCTTACGAAAAACTAAAGCAGCGCTTTAGTTTTAACTCGAAGCATAGCTTCTCGTCTTCTTGCGGAATATATTCCTCAGGGCGAAGCAGTGCCTTGCTGATCCTCACTCAGGATGTGGCGTAAGGCGTAAATAAGGTTTTACTACGGTATACCCTTTAGGAAAACGTTGTTTGATTTCGTCTTCATCTTTAAGTGAGGGCACAATCACCACATCTTCACCTTGTTGCCAGTTAGCCGGTGTTGCCACTTTGTGATTGTCGGTCAGTTGTAGCGAGTCAACCACACGTAAAATTTCATGAAAATTACGTCCTGTGGAAGCTGGGTAGGTAATAATCAAGCGAACCTTTTTGTTTGGATCAATAATCACCAAAGAGCGTACGGTCAGGGTTTCACTGGCATTGGGATGAATGAAATCATACAGCGTCGAGACTTTACGGTCTTTATCGGCAATGATTGGGAAATTGACCGTCGTATTTTGAGTTTCATTAATGTCGTTAATCCAGCCATGATGCGATTCGACATCATCGACTGAGAGGGCGATGGCTTTTACTCCACGCTTATCAAATTCATCTTTCAGTTTTGCGGTAAAACCAAGTTCCGTAGTACATACCGGGGTGTAATCAGCGGGATGAGAAAATAAAATTCCCCAGCTATCTCCCAGATAATCATAGAAGTTAATCGGGCCTTCGCTTGAATCCTGCTGGAAATTCGGTGCAGTATCGCCTAAACGTAATGTCATTTTTATCACCTTAAATTATTTGTTATCGACTTTAATGAGATTTAATATGGCGCAATTTTTTTTCCAAGGAAAATAGCGTTTTTGTATTTCTTTATGAGGAAATGGAATATACGGCTCTGATTTGATTTGTAAAATCTGTATAAATGACGGATTTTATGACTATATTGGCTGTTTAAAATTTGTTACATTGTTTTCCCTTAGCTGTCACGTGCTAGAACGAGTGATCAGAATTTTTTTATTGGTTTTGTGCAAAACCCTTGTACTTCAAATTTCTAGCACCATAATAACGACTGAGAAAAAATTTATTCATTTGACAAGCAAGATTTAGAGAGTCTATTCATGTTGGCAAGTCTGATCGGAGGAATCTTCGGTACCAAAAATGAGCGCGAACTCAAACGCATGCGTAAAATCGTAGATAAGATTAATGCGCTCGAGCCGACGATATCTGCACTAAGCGATGCAGACTTATCTGCAAAAACTGAAGAATTCAAACAACGATATAACAAGGGCGACAGCCTGGATAAATTATTGCCTGAAGCATTTGCAGTTTGTCGTGAAGCGGCAAAACGAATCATGGGGATGCGTCATTACGATGTTCAGCTGATTGGTGGTATTACACTTCACGAAGGTAAAATCGCGGAAATGCGTACCGGTGAAGGTAAAACCCTAATGGGTACTTTGGCTTGTTATCTCAATGCGATTAGTAATCAAGGTGTGCATGTCATCACCGTGAATGACTATTTGGCACAACGTGATGCCGAACTCAACCGTCCATTATTTGAATTCTTGGGTTTAAGCATTGGTATTATTTACTCAATGCAAAATCCAACCGAAAAAGCAGAAGCCTATCGTGCTGATATTACCTATGGTACCAACAACGAATTCGGTTTTGATTATCTTCGTGACAACATGGTGTTCTCGCTGGCTGAGAAAAAACAGCGTGGCTTGACTTATGCCATTATCGATGAGGTCGATTCGATCTTGATCGATGAAGCACGTACCCCATTGATCATTTCTGGTCAAAGCGATGACTCTTCACAATTGTATGCTGCAATCAATAGTATTCCGCCAAAACTGACTCCGCAAAAAGAAGAAAAAGTCGCAGATGGCGGGCACTTCTGGATTGATGAAAAACAACGCACTGTCGAAATGACCGAAGTCGGTTATGAAATGGTTGAACAAGAACTGATTGACATGGGGTTGTTGGCCGAAGGCGAGAGCTTGTATTCATCGGCTAACTTGAACCTGGTTCATCATGTTTCGGCTGCCATTCGTGCACACTATCTTTATCAACGTAATGTTCAGTACATCATTAATGATGGTGAAGTGATTATTGTTGATGAAAACACTGGTCGTACCATGCCGGGTCGTCGTTGGTCAGAAGGTTTGCATCAAGCCGTTGAAGCAAAAGAAGGTCTGGAAATTCAACCTGAAAACCAGACTCTTGCAACAACCACTTTCCAGAACTATTTCCGTTTATATAAAAAGCTTTCAGGTATGACCGGTACGGCCGATACTGAAGCGGCGGAAATGAAAGAAATTTATGGCTTGGATGTTGTACTGATCCCGACCCATCGTCCAATGATTCGTAATGACCAAAACGATTTAATCTATTTAAACCGTAATGGTAAATACAACGCGATTATTCAAGAAATTCAAAATATTCATGAAGCAGGTGTTGCCCCAATCCTGATTGGTACAGCAACCATTGAAGCTTCAGAAATTCTTTCGGATAAACTGAAAGAAGCTGGTATTGCCCATGAAGTCTTGAATGCCAAGCAACATGAGCGCGAAGCTGACATTATTGCGCAAGCCGGTTCACCGAATGCGGTAACCATTGCCACCAATATGGCCGGTCGTGGTACGGATATTTTGCTCGGCGGTAACTGGAAAGCCAAGCTTGCCAAAATTGAAAACCATACTGCTGAAGATGAAGCACGCTTAAAAGCCGAATGGGAACAAAACCATGAAATGGTATTAAGTTCTGGCGGCTTACATATTATTGGTTCAGAACGTCACGAATCGCGTCGTATTGACAACCAGTTACGTGGCCGTGCCGGTCGTCAAGGTGACCCGGGTGTTTCACGCTTCTACTTGTCGCTTGAAGATGACTTGATGCGTATCTTCGCGGGTGATCGTGTTGTCGGCATGATGCGGGCAATGGGCTTGCAAGAAGATGAAGCCATTGAACACAAAATGGTGTCGCGTTCCATCGAAAATGCACAACGTAAAGTTGAAGCACGTAACTTCGACATTCGTAAGAACCTGTTGAAATACGATGACGTCAATAATGAACAACGTAAGATCATTTATTCGCAACGTGATGAAGTGCTCGCTGAAAGCACTTTGCAAGATTACATCGAAGAGATGCATCATGAAGTGATGAAGGGAATGATTGAAAACTATATTCCACCTGAATCGATTCATGATCAATGGGATATTGATGGTCTAGAGCGTGCATTGCGTGATGATCTGGGTATCGATTTACCAGTCAATCAATGGCTGGAACAAGACCGTCGTTTAGATGAAGAAGCTTTGGTGGAACGTATTTCTGATGAAATCGTGAACCGCTATCGTGATCGTCGTGCACAAATGGGTGATGAATCTGCAGCAATGCTGGAACGTCACTTTATGCTCAGTGCTTTGGACCGTCACTGGAAAGAACATTTGGCGGCTATGGATTACTTGCGTCAAGGTATTCATTTGCGTGGTTATGCACAAAAGAATCCAGAGCAAGAGTATAAAAAAGAAGCATTTAACTTATTCGTCAATATGTTGGCGGTGATTAAATCGGATGTGATTACAGATCTTTCTCGTGTACATGTCCCTACAGCTGAAGAACTGGCTGAAATGGAAGCACAGAAACAGGCGCAAGCTGAAGCAATGCAATTGAATCTTTCTCATGCAGATGTCGATGGTTTGACGGGCGATATGACTGCGGATCTAGAAGCGCAATTTACTCCAGTGGATGAACAAAACATTATTCCGCCTGCGAATCGTAATGCACCTTGTCCATGTGGGTCAGGTCTGAAATACAAACAATGTCACGGTAAAATCTAAATTTTACTTGGACTGTACAGCCACTTTTAATATTGCTCTTAGATGTTGAGAGCTAATATCTAAAGTGGCTTTTTTAATTGTATCTAAATACATGATTTCGTTTTTCAAGATGTGAATACGTTTGCAGAGAACAAGATTAAGTGGTATTTAGTTGCATATCGAACATTGAAAAGCGGAAAAGACAATGAAAAAAGTATTACAACCATTGATGATTGCAGCTTTAGCTCTTCCTACTTTGACTTTTGCAAATAATGCAGCCCAAACAACTACTGTAGACAAAGTGCAAGTCGCTCGCGGTGCAACCACAGCTCCTGCCGTTGCTCAAGATGGTAATATTACAGTTGCAAGCCCACGCACTGGTATTCGTTATACTTTTGCTAATCCAGATCAACGCCCGGTAGTATTGAAAACTGCAGCGGTGACAGCTGCCAATGCTGCCAATGCGAATCGTATTGTGGCTTCAAATCCAGCTTTATCAAGTGCAAGTCAAGAAAAAGCCAAACAGGCATTATTGTCGGAAGCTAGCCAGTTAGCCTCTAATTAAACCGATGCTGTAATTTAAACCAGTCTGCGGACTGGTTTTTTATGCCTGAAAATATCAATTAAATAAAAAATAAATCAAACCAAGTGTTCTGCTCGATTTTTTAGTTAATTTCTACTAAGCTGTCTTTTTATCACGAACTTATTTGGAAGTTTAAAAATGGCAGTCGGCGACGTAACAATGCCACAGATGCATGTGGTTAAAGGTGTAAAAATTGGTTCAGCTGAAGCATATGTGCGCTATCCGAACCGACGCGACCTGGTCATTTTTGAATTTGCTGAAGGTTCCAATGCAGCCGGCGTATTTACTCAAAATGCATTCTGTGCAGCACCTGTACATATTTGCAAAGCACATCTTCAAGTCAGTAATCCACGCTATTTAGTGATTAATACCGGTAATGCCAATGCGGGTACCGGTAAAACTGGCATGGCGAACGCTGAAGCGACCTGTGCGAAATTGGCACAACTTGCCGGTGTTTCTGCGAATGAAATTTTACCCTTTTCAACCGGTGTGATTGGCGAACAGTTGCCTATTGAGCGTTTGATGAATGGTTTGCAACCTGCATTAAATACCTTGAAAGAAGATGCGTGGTTGGATGCAGCAACGGGCATTATGACCACAGACACTTTGCCAAAAGGGGCATCTGAACAGTTTGAACTGGATGGTGTGCTGTACACCATGACCGGTATTTCTAAAGGTGCAGGCATGATTCGTCCAAATATGGCGACCATGCTGAGCTATGTCGCTACAGATGCACCGATCAGCCGTGAGTTGGTACAGCAGCTGTTAAAAACCACAGTTGACGTTTCATTTAACCGTATTACGGTGGATGGTGATACCTCAACCAATGATTCATGTATTTTTGTGGCGACGGGTCAAGCAGGCGGTGCAGAAATTACATCGACTGATGATGCACGTTATGCTGCGGTTTTAGAGGTTTTAACCCGCGTGATGAAGCGTTTGGCACAGCTGATTGTGCGTGATGGCGAGGGTGCTACCAAATTTATTACTGTGGCAGTAGAAGGCGGTGCAGATACTCAGGAATGTTGCGATATTGCTTATAGTATTGCCCATTCACCACTGGTTAAAACTGCAATTTTTGCATCCGATCCAAACTGGGGACGTATTCTTGCAGCAATTGGTTATGCTGGGGTTAAAAATTTAGATGTTGAAAAAATCCAGGTTTGGTTAGATGATGTACAAATCTGCAAAGATGGCGGTGCGGCAGCGGACTATACTGAAGAAGCGGGTGCACGTGTAATGTCTCAGGCTGAAATGACGATTCGCGTAGATCTTGGGCGCGGCGAAGCCAAAGACACGGTTTATACCTGTGATCTGTCTTATGACTATGTCAAGATCAATGCAGATTACCGTTCTTAAGTTAAGTTGAATGAAAAAAGCCTCCGTAGTGAGGCTTTTTTATAATGGAAAGTTTTTAATGACTGGTCAAAAAAGCATGATGCCATTCTGATCAGTGAATTGAGTGTACGGCTTGTAGTCTTACAAGCACTAAGGATAGAGAAGACGTTTATGAGTAATGCGACCAATTTAATTGCCAATGAGGCTAAATCGATTGTGCAGGCGCATTTAGATCGTTTAGGTGAGCCTAAAGATATTCATTTGAGTGATGAGGTCAAACAGGAAAAGTTTGCACAAATTCTGGCAGAACTCAAAAAACGCGATGCTGTCCTTGTCGCTCATTATTATTGTGATCCCGAAGTGCAAGAGATTGCTGAACTGTCTGGCGGCTGCGTTTCTGACTCACTGGAAATGGCTCGTTTTGGCCGTGACCATCCTGCTTCAACTTTGGTGGTTGCCGGGGTGAAGTTTATGGGAGAAACAGCGAAAATTCTTTCTCCTGAAAAAACGGTACTGATGCCTACCTTAGAAGCAACTTGTTCTCTGGATCTCGGTTGTCCGGTGGATGAGTTTACTGCATTCTGTGATGCACATCCTGATCATACTGTGGTTGTTTATGCCAATACCTCAGCTGCTGTTAAAGCGCGTGCAGACTGGGTGGTGACATCGAGCTGTGCAGTTGAAATTATTGAACATCTGGATAGTCTTGGCGAAAAAATTATTTGGGCGCCAGATCAGCATCTTGGTCGTTATATCCAAAAGAAAACAGGTGCGGATATGTTGCTTTGGGATGGCGCATGTATTGTGCATGAAGAATTCCGTGCACGCGGTATTGCCAATATGAAAGCCATCTATCCGGATGCGGCTGTTTTGGTACATCCAGAGTCACCAGAATCTGTGGTCGATATTGCAGATGCGGTAGGAAGTACCTCGCAACTGATTAAAGCAGCACAAACGCTGCCAAATGAACGTTTAATTGTAGCAACCGATCGCGGCATCTTTTATAAAATGCAACAAGCAGTGCCAAACAAGATTCTGATTGAAGCCCCGACAGCTGGTGAGGGTGCAACGTGTCGCTCTTGTGCACATTGTCCATGGATGGCAATGAATGAGTTGGATGGAATTTTAGAAGTTTTGCAAAAGGGTGATCAAGAAATACACGTTGATCCAGCGCTTGCGGAACGGGCAAAATTACCTCTTGATCGCATGTTGAACTTCAGTGCGAATTTAAAACGCTGATAATTGTATATAAAATGGCTAAAATGCTTGATAAATATACATTTGAAGCTGTTTTTTAAATTTTTTTGAATATAGGTGTTGACGTTATTCAACGTCACGCCTAGAATGCACACCGTACCGCACGATGTGCAGTATGAAGCTAAGATGAATCGGAGCATGGCGCAGCTTGGTAGCGCACCTGGTTTGGGACCAGGGGGTCGTAGGTTCGAATCCTACTGCTCCGACCAATTCTTCAAGGCGAAGGTTTAATGGTATTTTGGTATCATAGGTCATGCGCCTGTAGCTCAGTAGGATAGAGCATCCGCCTTCTAAGCGGATGGTCACAGGTTCGAATCCTGTCAGGCGCACCATTTGGTAGCTTGATATTGTAGATCCTGAAATGTTGTAACGGTGGATGTAGCTCAGTTGGTAGAGCCCCGGATTGTGATTCCGGTTGTCGTGGGTTCGAGCCCCATCATTCACCCCAATTCGGAGCATGGCGCAGCTTGGTAGCGCACCTGGTTTGGGACCAGGGGGTCGTAGGTTCGAATCCTACTGCTCCGACC
>JBLZXS010000119.1:8072-8420 GCA_050285325.1 Acinetobacter sp. | reverse complement strand
ATTACACCCAGACCGGGTGCATCAATATTTCATCGTTAAAATTATTCAATTTCATCCATAGAGCGTAAGTTTTTCACTGCAATACGTTCAGCATTCTTACGGTCACGTTCTGGCTGCATCTTTGGCTTATAAACTGGCTGAAGATCATCACCAATCACCGCTGAAAGTGGACGGCGCTCTAATTGAATTTGGTCTTGTAACAACATTAATGCTTGCAACAATGCTTCAGGGCGTGGTGGACAACCTGGGATGTACACATCGACAGGAATGATTTTATCCACACCTTGCACGACTGAATAGATGTCATACATACCCCCAGAGTTTGCACAAGCACCCATTGAAATCACC
>JBLZXS010000119.1:0-8062 GCA_050285325.1 Acinetobacter sp. | reverse complement strand
GTATAAACGCTGGATTACAGGCGCCATTTTTACAAAGCAGGTTCCTGCAACAATCATTAAATCCGCTTGACGCGGCGAAGCACGAATAACTTCAGCACCGAAACGTGACATATCATGCACACCCGTTAAGGTGGTTGCATATTCAACATAACAGCACGACGTACCAAAGTTAAAAGGCCATACAGAGTTTTTACGACCCCAGTTTACAGCTGTGTGCACCACGTCCTCTAAGCGAGTCATGAACACATTTTTATTCACTTCTTCTTCAAGCGGATCGCTCACGACCTGACGCTCTTGAAGTGGATATTGATCAGCATCCGGATTCGCACGGGTTAATGTATATTTCATCCCGAGTTACTCCTTAATAGATGATGTAGCCGGTGTTTTTGCTTTCACACGACCAGAAGATTGAGCTGGAATTTGACCTGTAGGGTCCATAACCAACTCTTCGATAGAATTAAAGCGAGTAATGTCTGCAAGGTTCATATTTGCTGAACCAATTTTCGATGGCACACTTGCTGATTTACGACGATCGGTCGGCGCCCAATTTAAAGCACCTACAGAAATTGCATAAACCAAAGCAATCAATAAGTCGACCACAAAAATCACTACAGTTGTAAAACCGAACCAACCGACTTCACGCACTGATGTTGCCCAGGCGTAGAGATAAAGTGCTTCTAAGTCAAATACTACAAAGAAAATTGCAACCAAGTAAAACTTAGCAGACAAGCGGATGCGTGCTCCACCAGCACCTACCACACCTGACTCAAATTGCTCTTGCTTGGCACGGCCCCATGACTTACCCCCAAGGAGTAAAGGAACTGTGAGCATAAAGACGCAAAGAAATGTAACGCCGATCACGAAGGCAATAATTGCCCAATCGTATGGAGTAATGGCACTCATGCGGGGATAACTCCTGGCAGGCCTAATTTATTAACAAAGAATGTATGTATTGGCCTTCAAATACACCAAACACAAAATTAATCCCGCCAATTGTACCTGATTTATGATTTCACTTGCTAGCTTATAACTATTAGTCTTTTGGATGATTTTTTAGTCATTTTGCATTTTTTTCAAAGTCTAAACCCTATTGTTTATCTAGCAATCGCTTTATTAAATCAAAAAAACAGAATTAATTATTTTTTTCAAATTTATTAAATTTACCTTCCTGTTTCGCAGGACATCCCAACCTGCAGTCGCATTTGCTCATTTAATTACATTTTGTTTTGGCACAAAAACGATCAAGCTTTAGCAGAATGCCTCGACGGACATTGCTCTTACATTCAAATCATTTTTTTGTTTTATCCTTATCAATGCTTTTAACCATGTTATGAATGAACATGTGAAATTTTTAATAGGATTTTATAAATTCCAGTCTCTATATAACGCTATAAAGATCAATTCATCTTACATATTTTGTGTATTTTTTTGCAACTCTAATGCATCTCATGATGATCTCACCTGCTATTTATGCTATTCCTATCTACATCCGTAGATACAAAGAATAAGGAGCAAACACATGGGTTTAGAATACAAACATGAATCTGAGTATTTTTTCTTTGCACAACTTTTAGTGCGTCATGTGGAAGGGTATATTCAAAAACATCCAGATGCTCAGAATGCCATTTTTGACCTTCGTGATATTTATGAACTTTTCCGACAGGACTTTGCTTCGGCCACCACAAATCTTGATGCCATTCTAAATATCGCTGATCAATACAAAGTTGAAACTTTGAATGGTGACCAACAATTAATTAGTCACTATGCAATTGATCCTAAAAATAATTCCCTACTTCTGGATTTTAATGCCGATGCCCTACAAAGCTTAAGACAAGGTAAACCTGTGATTGAACCCGATGCCACCATTCACGAATAAGTTATAAAAAAAAGCACCGAATCCGGTGCTTTTTTATTACATTCCTTAAGACTCTATTCCGTCTTTGCTGCCAGTTTTCTTGTTAGATTTATTAAATCTTTGTACAGGCCATGTCATGGTAAAACGTGCCCCACCTAAGCTTGGACTTTGATCGACATCAATGTTGCCGCCAAACCAGTAAGCAATACGACTAACAATAGACAGACCTAAACCATAACCACCCGACGCACGAGTGCGACTATCATCTAAACGTGCAAAAGCCTCAAAGATACGCTGACGTTCTTCTTCTGGCACACCAGCACCATCGTCTTCAACTTGTACATAGGCCAACCCCTCTTCATTGATGCCACCGCTTATAATCACTTTATGATCACAGTAGCGAACTGCATTACCCACCAAGTTCTGTACCACGCGGTGCAAGTAACGACGCTCTGCATCTACCACTATATTAATCGGTGGCGCTTGCAGTTGTATTTCTTTTTGGGTTTTTAAGGCTTCAGTTTCAACGACAACCTGATCCAGCACTTCAAACAATACAATTTTTTCAAAATCGAGCGATGGTGTGCCCTGCTCGAGTTTTGCATAGGTCATGATTTCATCAATCAAGGTATTAAGCGCCTCAATATCCTTATCAATCTGTTCAACCTGTTGCAAGCGATATTCATAATCATCTTCTTCTGCCAGCATTTCCATACCAAAACGGATTCGTGCCACAGGTGTGCGTAATTCATGCGACACCGCACGCATCAGTTCACGCTGTGCCTCAATCAAGCGTTGAATATGATCTGACATACTATTGTAATTGGTCGCCAGACTGGCCATTTCATCGGTACCATCGACCGGTAAGCGCAGGGTCATGTCCCCCGACTTCATGCGGTGCAATGCATAATTCACTTCACGTAAACGACGTTGCATTGGCACAAGCAGGCCATACACCCCCAGACTTAGCACAAACAGGCTTAGCAAGGTAATCCCGGCTGCAAGCTGAAAAGGCATCCAGTTAAACAGCGGCACAGGGCCAAGTACCAGCACCTCAGAAGGTGAACTTGGCATAGGCGAAACGATAGAAATCGTGGTTCCACGAACTGAAGCACTGTCACGGTATAAAATGATACTGTGATCTAGGCGAAGTCGACCAATTTGTTCGGAATCGAGAGGAAGATTTTGAACTTTTTCAATTTGAATAGGATAAGAAAAATTCGACTGAATTTTTGCTAGATATTCTTTTTCTTGTCCTGGGTAATACACCAGATAATCCAGAATAAAAATCGGTAACGCTTTCATCTGGCGTTCCCCGATTTTATCTACCTTAATATACAGCAAATGTTTTGGATCATCTTTCAAGCCAATAATCACGTAAGCAGTCGAGTTTTGCGCATCATAACGAACCGCAGCTTTGCGTTCATTAATACGTCTTTGCTCCGTACGCGATAAATCAACTTTATTTGCATCTACATAATAAATAGGCAGTTCCAGCAAATCGGAAGCATCAGAAATCCAGTCTTTTTTCTGTTGCTCATTCGGCTGCCGAGCAATGCCTTCGCTAATAATATAGGACACGCCATCGGTTAAAGATTCCCGATATTCTTGCGCACGCTGGTAGTTAATAATCTGTACCAACAAGTAGCCAAATACCGCCACCAAGGCAACCAAAATGACTAACCCTGCATAAATACGCAAGAATATACTGTGTTTAAACAAGAGGATGTCCTATAAAATTAGGTACAAAAATTATAAACCGTTAGTTTCTTTAACGAATAAATAACCTTTACTACGTACTGTTTTAATACGTTTTGGATTTTCCGGATCATCACCAATTTTTGGACGGATACGTGAAATACGCACGTCGATTGAACGGTCTTGACCATCATATTCAATACCACGTAGACGCTCAAAAATATCTTCACGAGATAAAATGCGACCTGCATTTGAAGCCAATAACCACAACAAATCGTATTCCGCACTGGTGAAGTCAACCAGCTCACCATTTAAAGTGACGGAACGACCACCGTTGTCAATCACCAGATCATCAAATTCAATGCGCTGTGCCACTTCATCTTCTGGTGCCTTGTCGGTACGACGAAGCAATGCACGGATACGCGCTAAAAGCACACGCGGCTGTACAGGTTTTGCCACATAGTCATCTGCACCCATTTCCAGACCCAAAACCTGGTCCATATCTTCGGTACGTGCAGTCAACATTAGAATCGGTTGATGATAATGTGGACGAACTTCGCGACAAATGGTTAAACCATCTGCACCTGGTAACATGACATCCAATACAACCATGTCTGGCTGCTCGGCAATAATACGGCGGATTGCGCGATTACCATCAGGCTCTACCCCAACTTCTAATCCATTACGGATAAGGTATTCTTGAGTCAAACGTGCAAGACGTTCATCGTCTTCAACAATTAAAATTTTAGGTAACTTTTCTTCTTGGCTCATAAAATGCCCCTTTATCTGGATTAAGGTATCCTTAAAAATCCAACGGATACGCTTCAATATATTCAGCAATATACACACGTTTACATTGTAAACAAGATAGCATTCACCAAACTGATACATCAAAGTAGTTTTTTGTTATATTTTTATTAACTATTGAATTAATTGAAATTTTACAGTTTGAGGTGCATTTTAGCCTGTTTTTTGATATATTTTGTTACAAAATGATGATTTTATATACATTTTGCCATTTTGTTCAGAATATGAGTGATTAATCGCACTCTTTTAACTTATCCACAAGGTTATCTATAAGCACTTAATTCGAGCTTTGTTATGCTAGACCCCTGTCTAATCAGGCTTATACAAGAAACATAAAAATAGAGATTTTTTTGCAATGAGATATTGCTGAGAAATAGAAAAATTTTTACTAAAATGTCAATATTGATCTAAGCTCATTTTTCCCGTATCTTGTGTTCAATTCGATTTTAAACCACTAGTTCTTGTGTTTAATCCTCAAACACTGAGATGAGATTCCATCCAGTTCAAATGGTCCACACACATAACAATAGATGACAATGGAGCTATGCCCACATGAGCGTAATCACTTCAATTCCTGGTCAACTTCAGGTGATTAAACGCACCGGTGATGTTGCTACTTTTGATGCAGAAAAAATTTCTGTCGCGATAGGTAAAGCTTTCTTGGCCGTAGAAGGTCAACAAAGCGCTGATTCAAGCCGTATTCATGACCGTATAGAACAACTTACTGAAATGGTAATGAATACTTTTAACCGTCGCTTACCGTCAGGTGGCACGATTCACATTGAAGAAATTCAAGACCAAGTTGAACTTGCGCTTATGCGTACCGGTGAACAGAAAGTTGCGCGTGCGTATGTCATCTACCGCGAACAACGCTCTGATGCACGTAAACAAACTGGCGCACATCATCACCCGACCTTGCAAATCACGGCTGCAAATGGTCAGCTTCAACCGCTTGACTTAGGCGCGTTAAAAGCACATGTAGAAAAAGCAGCTGAAGGCCTGGAAGGGATTGATGTTCAAGCGATTGTCGATGAAACCATCAAGAACTTATATAACGGCGTAAAAGAGTCTGACATCTCTACCACCATGATGATGGCGACCCGTACCCGTATTGAACAAGAACCGAACTATACCTATGTGACTGCACGTTTACTTCGTGACAATCTGGTAACGACTGGTCTTGAGTTCTTGGGTCTGTCTACAGAGACCAACGAAGGCGATGCTTTAGAAACCTTCTTGAAGAAAGGGATCGAGCTGGATCTTCTATCTCCAGAACTTCTTAACTTTGACCTGGCTAAACTGGCAGCTGCGATTCAACCAGAACGCTCAAACCAGTTTACTTACTTAGGTCTGCAAACTTTATTTGACCGTTACTTCATCCATTCAGATGGCATCCGTTTTGAATTACCGCAATTGTTCTTCATGCGCGTTTCAATGGGCCTATCACTCAATGAAGAAAACCGTGAAGACCGTGCAATCGAGTTCTATAACTTGTTGTCGAGCTTTGACTACATGGCGTCAACCCCTACCCTGTTTAACTCGGGTACTTTACGTCCACAGTTGTCTAGCTGCTACTTAACTACGATTGGTGATGACCTGTACAACATTTATGGCGCAATGCGTGATAACGCAATGTTGTCTAAATGGGCGGGTGGCTTAGGCAATGACTGGACTCCAGTGCGTGCCTTGAACTCGTACATCAAAGGGACAAACGGTAAGTCTCAAGGTGTGGTTCCATTCCTTAAAGTAGCAAACGATACAGCTGTTGCGGTAAACCAAGGTGGTAAGCGTAAAGGTGCAGTATGTGCATACCTTGAAACTTGGCACCTGGACATTGAAGAATTCCTGGAACTGCGTAAGAACACTGGTGATGACCGTCGTCGTACCCATGACATGAACACTGCGAACTGGGTTCCTGACTTGTTCATGCAACGTGTCTTTGAAGATGGTGAATGGACCCTATTCACACCATCTGAAACGCCAGATCTACATGATTTAACGGGTGCAGAATTCGCTGAACGTTATGCTTACTACGAAGGCATCGCCAAAGAAACAAACATGTTGCACAAGAAAATCCGTGCAAAAGATTTGTGGCGCAAAATGCTGTCTATGTTGTTTGAAACTGGTCACCCGTGGATCACATTCAAAGACGTATGTAACTTACGTTCACCACAACAACACGTGGGCGTAGTGCATTCATCTAACTTGTGTACAGAAATTACCCTGAACACCAATGAAGATGAAATTGCGGTATGTAACCTGGGTTCAATCAACCTGGTACAACACGTTCAAGGTGGTGTGTTAGACCGTGAAAAATTGGCGCGTACAGTAAAAACTGCTGTTCGTATGCTAGATAACGTGATCGACATCAACTACTACGCTGTACCTCAAGCACGTACTTCAAACTTGAAGCATCGTCCAGTCGGTATGGGCATCATGGGCTTCCAGGATGCATTGTATGAAATGAAATTGGCCTACGGTTCAGATGCTGCGGTAGATTTTGCCGATGAGTCTATGGAAGTGATCAGCTACTACGCGATTTCTACTTCTAGCGACTTGGCTGTGGAACGTGGTACTTACGAGACATTTAAAGGTTCACTTTGGGATCAAGGCATCTTGCCAATCGACTCTTTAGATATTGTTGCAAAATCACGTCCAGAACGCATGTTCGAAGTTGACCGTACTACTCGTCTGGATTGGGATACTTTACGTAACAAAGTTCAAAAAGACGGTATGCTTAACTCAAATGTGATGGCAATTGCTCCTACTGCAACCATCTCTAACATTTGTGGTGTTTCTCAGTCAATCGAGCCTACTTTTCAAAACCTGTATGTGAAATCGAACCTTTCTGGTGAATTCACAGTGATCAACCCGTACTTGGTACGTGCGTTAAAAGATCGTGGTCTTTGGGATTCAGTCATGGTGAACGACCTTAAACATTTTGAAGGTTCTGTTCAGAAGATTTCACGTATTCCTGAAGAGCTTAAAGCCATCTTCGCGACTGCGTTTGAAGTTGAGCCACGCTGGATTGTAGATGCTGCATCACGCCGTCAAAAATGGATTGATCAGGCACAGTCTCTTAACCTTTACATCTCTGGTGCAAACGGTAAGAAACTGGACATGACTTACAAAATGGCTTGGTTACGTGGTCTTAAAACGACGTATTACCTTCGTGCATTAGGTGCAACTTCTGCAGAGAAATCAACCATTAACACAGGTGCGTTGAATGCGGTTAAATCTACAGTTGCTGCTGCGCCAGTTGCTGAAGTAAAAAAACCTGAAGCAGTAGCTGAAGATGATTTTGCTAAAGCAGCGCCAGTGCCATTGGCATGTTCAATTGATAATCCTGATTGTGAAGCTTGTCAATAATCACTGATTAAAAGCAATTTATCCGTAGAGCTAATTAATTGGTTGAATTAATTAGCTCTGAAATAGCCAATTTGGCTATCGAGGATGTTGTTTATAGTCGGAGATAGCCAAATCGCCAATAGTAACGGTGATTAAAATGGACAGCCTCATAATTATATGTGTTTTAGACTTAATAGCTTTTTTAGCAACGTTGTATACAGTGAAGTTAAAGTTTTCATATAAAGCGAATAAAGATAATTTGCAAAATACGAAAATTATAAATAACGTCACAAACCATAATTATTATGGTAATTACAACGAGAACTCTAAATCACATTAACAAACAAAGGAAAA
>JBLZXS010000118.1:0-11200 GCA_050285325.1 Acinetobacter sp. | reverse complement strand
AAAAATAGCCTTTTAAATGAAATAAATTTAACCCGATCAATGAATAAAATTGTATTGGGATTAATGTATATAAGAAGGACGTGATGGAGATGCTTTGCCAATCAATTGCTTGATTTTGTCTATTTTTTGTTGTTTGGAGTGTGCATAAACATGCCAACACAAACTGGATATTGCGACAAGTAATGCCCCCATGAGAACCAGGATTCTTTTTTTATTCATGATAAAATGAGATTACTATTAAGACTAATTATTCAATTTTTACTGTCCTCTTGTTAAAGCACAATGACAAAACAGCTCAAAATCCACATAAAAAATATCGCAATAAAAGCAACCATCATTTGATGAGATTTTTTAATCTCTCTATTGTGAAGAACCAAATTTTATTAAATCGGGTAATTCTCAATCAAGATTTTTTTATCTTACTCTACATATATTGTCTTTCACCCACGACCTTAAACACCTCTCCAGTTCCAGGATGGGTAAAGGTATAGTCATGACTTAAATCAATCACTTTATTGGTAATGGCTATTTTAGGCAAAGGTAACCAGAGCTGATCATTACTTGCTTCATTTAAAACCTTTTCATAAACCTGCTCTACCACAATTTCCATCCCGCCGCTGCTTTTAGCACTTACTTCTTTTAAAGTATGAAATTTAGGCATCTTTAGCTCCAAATGTTATTATTTTTCGTATTGAATTATAAGAAAATATTCAATAAATAATGTAAATTTTATAATCCAGTATGTGAGGGTTTATTCTTTTAAAATAAAGAAATGTTAATAAATAAATTCTTTGGTAGATTGAATGTAATTTTTATTGTCAAAAAATATTCACATAAATAATTAAATATAATTAATCAGCACAATAAATTCTGATTTTATAGAGTTTTTAGGCATTTATCGTTTACAACTCAGATAAACTTCCCTGACTTTGCTTCAGCTAGAATCAACTTGGCATGAAATGTTCCTGACATCTTCAAGAAGAAGATAGATACTGCTGTGCCTCGTTGCACTAGCCCGTATCTTGACGAAGTCAGATCTAAACTTTATTTCAAGATAAGTAAATATAAATAGTGGATGGAAAAATCTATGCAATGTCCCAAATGCGGATCGTCAGAAACTGAGAAACGTGATCACGAAAAAAACTTAAAAACCATTAGTGGCATTCTGCTTACCTCTGCGGGTGCAACTGCCGGCACAGTCGGTGGCGCGGCAACGGGTGCATCGACAGGTGCAGCGATTGGTGCAGTTGCTGGACCATTAGGGGTTATTTTCGGTGGAACCGTTGGTACATTTGTAGGGGCCATTGCTGCAGGTGTGACAGGTGGTGTTTTAGGCAATATCTTTGGGAAAAAAGCCGGTGTGATTATCGATAAAAATGTTTTTTTGGATTATAGATGCCTAAAATGCAAACACCGTTTTAAAGAAAAAGTGTAAGCCTTCAAGTTGAAAGTTAGTTTTTGAACTAACTTTCAATCCGCACCGATGATCAAATGCTAGATAACTTTTTCACCACCTCACCTAGTCGTTTACCTTGTTCTTCACATAGCACTTTTTCATCTTGGCTTAACCCTAAATCATGTCGTGGCCCACTGACATGGCTTGCACCATAGGGTGTACCGCCAGATTTAGTATTCGACAAGGCCGGGTTGGCATTGGGTAAACCCATGATCATCATGCCGTGATGGAACAATGGTGGCAGCATGCTAAGCAGTGTGCTTTCCTGCCCACCATGCATCGAACCCGATGAAGTAAATACACAGGCCGGTTTTTGGTGTAATGCCCCATTTAGCCAAAGGCTGGTGGTCTGATCCCAGAAATATTTCATTTCAGATGCCATGTTGCCAAAACGTGTTGGCGAACCTAAAGCCAGACCTGAACACTGCGCCAAATCATCCAAGCTACAATAAATATCCCCTTCCGCAGGAATACTCGGCTCCGCTTCTTTCACCACAGTCGATAGATTGGGCACAGTACGAATTTTTACTGCCATACCTGTAGATTCAATACCATTGGCAATCAAATGCGCCATTTCTTTAGTCGAACCATATTTGCTGTAATATAAAACAAGGACATAAGGCTGCATAATTTTTATAAACGAAGCTAAAAAAGAAAACTATACGGTATTTTTCCCATTTTTTGGTTAAGCTTGGTAATGAAAATTCATAAAGATGATTAAAAAAATTGAGACTTTATAGCTATGTTAGAAAAGTATTTAAAAAAACTTCCCTTTTATGACAAGACTTGGTTTCAGTTTGTTTTATTTGTGATAAGACGTTTTGAAGCAGACCGTTGTCGTGAACAAGCAGGTTCCTTAACATATACCACGCTATTTGCAGTGGTTCCAATGTTGACCGTTTTTTTGGTGATCATCTCCTCAATTAAGGCGCTAGAGCCGGCCAGGCAACAATTACAACACCTGATTTATAGCAACTTCTTACCCAGAACCACGATTGCTTTTGATAAAGCCTTAAATGCCTTTACCGATAAATCCAGCAATCTGACTATTATTGGTATTTTATTTCTGTTTATCACCACCGTGATGATGCTAACCAGTATTGAAACCGTATTTAACCGGATTTGGCGAGTACGGGAAACCCGTGGCGGCATTATTGGCTTTATGCGTTATTGGACCATTATTTCCTTGGGGCCAATTCTGCTCGGCAGCGCATTCGTTATTTCTTCTGCGCTTGCCTCATTAAATGTCCTAAGCAATAATTTTGCCGGCTATGAGCTAAATGGTGAGTTTATCTTGTGGTCTATTTCTTTTGCGCTGACCATTCTGGGTTTTTTCATTTTAAACTGGACCATTCCCAACCGTAGTGTTCCCATTAAGGCGGCTTTGATTGCCGGGACATTTAGTGCGGTGGTATTTGAATTACTGAAAAATCTGTTCGGTTTCATCATGTCTAATTTCACCAGTTATGAAATTGTTTATGGGGCTTTTGCCGCCGTACCGATTTTCCTGTTATGGATTTTTTTATCCTGGAATATTGTTTTACTGGGTGTCGAAATCAGTTATGCCCTGACGGCATTTAACACCGGTAAAGAACAAAAACGCCATCCCATCATTATGCTGCTGGACTTACTCGAGCTGTTTTATAAAAAACAGCAAAAAGGTGAAACTGTTTCTGACGAAGAAGCCTTACTGGTATTAGGTCGTGAAGAAATTGGGCGCTGGCCGTCTTATGTATTAATGCTGGAAAAACAGAATTTAGTTAAACGCACTGATGATAATGACTATGTGTTGGCCCGAAACTTGGCTCACGTCGATTTCTGGAGTTTCTATACCCAGTTGCCTTATCCCCTTCCACATCGCCAAGATGTGGGTAATATTCATCCTGATGATGAGTGGATGCAAAAACTGGGTCCTGCATTGATTGAAGCAGATGACTATCTGGCGGCAAAGCTAGCTATTCCCCTGTCGACTATTCTCGAAAAAAAGTAGCGTTCACTTGTCCTTCATTATTAAAAAGCCTTCAAACAAGAAGGCTTTTTAATGACTATACAGATTTACAGATTGAAAAGAGATCGCTGATCCAGCCATGCAGACTGACCGTCAGCACCCCGATTAAAACCAAACCGGTTCCCAGCATAAAGTTCATTTCAATCTGCTCATGCAGAAAAATCACGCCAAAAATCATCCCGAAAATAGGGGTTAGGAATGAAAACACACCCAAACCATTGGCTAAATATTTTCGTAACAACCAAAACCACAACATCAGGCTAAAAAATGACATGATCAATACATGGAAAATCATGCTATTGATAGCAACTGCCGTCCAATGAATCTCGGTTTGACCCAGTATAAAAGCCACTGGTAGCAAAAATACACAACCGCCGACCAGTTGATAAAACAAGGTTTGGGTTGGAGCAGCATCAGACAAACGGGTCAGCCGAAGTGAAATAGTGGTCAATGCCCACATGATGCCTGCCATTAAAGCCAGAAAATCGCCGAATAAAGTCTGTTGCAGTAATTCAGCAGATGCCTGTTCGCGCCCGATAAAGCACAGCACAATACCGAAAAAAGCAATCAAGATGCCTGACCATTGAATCAGATTGAGCTTTTCTGCCGGCAGTTTCCAGTGCAAACCCAGTGCCACAAAAATCGGTGCCGTGTAGAGCAAAACCACGGTATGCGATGCCGTGGTATAGCGTAATGCTTCAGCCACCAGCACAAATTCGGCAGAAAACAGAAAAGCCAGCCAGATGCCCGGCAATAAATATTCTTTGCTATATAAATGTGTGCCCGCTTTAAGCTGAATGAATGGAAAGACCAATAGCGCAGCTAGTCCTGAACGAATGGCAATTTGCATTATAGGGGCAATATCGGCTGCAGCCAGTTTCAGCACAACCTGCTGTATTCCCCAGATCAGACATAAAATCATCATCAGACCCGATGCCTGAACATCCAGTGCCTTACGCTGTTCCACTATATTTACTCAATTGAGGCTTGAGGGCATACTATAATTCTGTCTGAAACAAAATATATAATGCAAAACAGACAAGCTATCTTCTTATTCAGGCAATTTAGACTATGCCGATAAAATACAAAAGCAATACCACTGTACTAAAACAGTTATCGACCCATGATCAAATTTCCCGGCCGCTGTGGATCAGCTTTCGTGATGATCCGGCATTATCTGTCTATCCGCTGCATGGGCATGCCTGGGGGGAATTTATTTATGCCTTTAATGGCGTGATGGAAGTCAATCTTGATCAGGTAGATTACATTACTCCACCACCTTACGGGATCTGGTTACCCCCCAATTTAGAACATAGCGGCTTAAACCGTACCGCTGTTTCACATGCCACCTTGTATATTCATGAAAGCCTGTGTGAGCAGATGCCGGCTCAAGCGGGTATCTTGCTGACCCTACCCCTGGTTTCAGCTTTATTGCTGCATTTAAAACAGCATCTAGATCATCAGGATTCAGCTGAACATTTACGTTTATTGCAGGTACTACTCGATCAACTCAAACAGGCCAAACGGGTCGGCAGTTATCTGCCTCATTCCGATCATCCGAACTTAAAACCAATCCTGGATTATTTGCATCAGAATCCTGCAGACAACAGTACCTTAAAAGATTTGGCCCAGCAGTATCATCTGACTGAACGCACGCTGGCACGTTACTCCCAAAAAGAATTAGGAATGTCACTGAATGAATGGCGGCAACGTTTAAAAGTCATGAAAGCCATGTCGATGTTAAATGCAGGCAAGAAAGTGGAAAGTATCGCCTTTGATTTAGGCTATGCCAATGCCTCTGCCTTTATTAATATGTTTAAACGCTGGATGCTATGCACACCTGATCAATTTCGAAAATCCAACCCTCATTTATAAATAAAAAATAATTTAAAATCAGTTTATTATTGACTAAGACATGTGGTTTTTCATGATAAATCTACAACTCAAAAATTATTCATTTTCATGAAAAACCATTATAAAAATACGATCCTCAGCCTATGCGTATCTCTGAGTTTACTCACTGCATGTAGCTCACCTGAACAACGTGCATTCAAAGCTGCTTTAAGCTCTGCAGAAAAAGGCGATGCTATTGCACAAATGAAAGTGGCGGACTTCTATTTTGCAGGAACCGGTACTGAAAAGAATATCCAAGAAAGCGTCAACTGGTATAGCAAAGCTGCCCAACAGGCCCATACTCAGGCCTTTTCCTGGCTGATGGGACAAGCCTACAATGGCAATCAAGCTGCAGCCAAAGTCATTCATGACATGCAAAATGAAGGCAATATTTTCCTGGCACACTGGGTATTGGAGTCTGCCAAACAGACCAATGACCCAATGCACAATACGCTGTTGGCTGGATGTACAGTACAGGTAAAGGCTTAATCAAAGACCCACATCAGGCTCAAATCTGGTATGAAAAAGCGGCAAAACAGAATAATGTGTTAGCCATTAAGGCTCTGGGTAATCAGCATTATTTTAGTGAGATTGAACCATCAAGTCATGAAAAGGCAACGGAATATTTAACTTATGCCGCGGAAAAGGGTCAAGATGCCGATGCGGCCATGAAAATGGCGCATTATTATCACTATGATGTTCGTGATGGAGAAATGGCTCGACAGTGGTATGTCAAAACTGGTGCTCTCGGTGATGCAGATTCTCAACGAATGGCAGACACTTATGATGAGTGGAAAAACACGGGTCCTTTACAGCCGAATGAACCTCCTGCTGATTCTCAACATCAAGAATAATAGGTCATAAAAAAGGCTGCATGAGGCAGCCTTTACAGAAGTTGCAAAACTTATTTCACAAAAGTATTCCAGACAAAATCCTGAGTTTGACCTTGTAACGTCATTTTCAACTGATCACCTGATTGCAATGCAGCCACACCTGCAGGTGTACCGGTCATCACCACATCCCCCGGTTCCAAAGTAAAGACCTGACTGATGTCTGCAAGCAAGGTTGCAATATCAAAAATCAGCAACGAGGTATCGCCGGTTTGACGTAGCTCATCATTAACATGAAAAGAGTAATGTACATCTTTCCAGTCTTTAATTTCTGAAAGCTCGACCCAGTCTGCCAAAATGCATGAACCGTCAAAGGCTTTGGCACGTTCCCAAGGCTGACCTTTCTTCTTTAAGTCATCTTGTAAATCACGCAGGGTCAAGTCCAGCCCTAACGTCACAGCACCCACGGCTTGCAAGGCTTTGGCCGGATCGGTTTCCGCCTTTAAAGTGCGGTCGATACGAAGGCTGAGTTCACATTCATAGTGGCAATTACCCCACGCCGGGTTCCATGAAATACCTTGTTCCAAACTAATCAAGCTACTTGGCGGCTTGATAAATAAAACGGGACGATCAGGAATAGCATTACCTAATTCTTTGGCATGGTCTGCATAGCTGCGACCGACACAGACAATTTTAGATGGACGTGTATTCATGATCTTCCCTTTTATTTCACTTATAAATATTTTAAAACTTACTTTTTGAATGTATTTTCAAATACGGTTTGGTCCGCAGACTGCTGCTCAAAAGCACGTTTCGGCACAATAATCACGGTACGATTTTTCAGTTCAATCATATAGGTCAGCTTACCTATAGCAAAGTTTTGTACTTCGCTGTAGTTAAATATCTGCTTACGACCATTGGCATAAATTTCTGCATAATCTTGAAATAATTCGATGCCCTGTTCACTTTTACCAAATTGGTATTTCACAAATTGACGTTTAAACATCATCGGTAAAAACCAGTAACGCATAATCAATTGTAAAACTAAAAAGAAAGCCCCAAGCGCCACGTAATAGCGACCTACCCCATTAAAGCCGAGATAAAAACCCCAGACAATAATCCCGATACTCACCAGTGGCGTAATAAAGCGAGTAAGTTGTTTTTTACCAAAAGTCGCAAGAGCAAAACCATCTTGTGATTCTTCCAGATTTAAGGAATAACGTAGCGATACCGCCGGCTTGGTCTCTGACATATTTCATCATCAAATTATTCGAACAATTGTGCTAGATATTACACCAGATTCGACCTTTTCCTTATTTGTTTTTACTCGCCCCCATCACAACCAAAATTACATAAGTTTGCTTCCCAAGGCTTTAAAAATTGATTAAAACATCAGCATTCACTAATAAAAAGCATAAACAGGATGTGATATGCAAACCCATAAAAACAAATGCAGCCTCTTGATTCTGTGCTGTCTGATTGGCACACAGGCTTCGGCTAAAATTATTCCATGGAAAGAACAGATTCCCAGCAGTTTGAGTGTATTTCAAGGCAAAGCTCAAAACCTAGCTGAATTGACCGCAAACCGTATTTTAATTTATGCCCACCCCACACAGGCGATTACTTTACCGACCTTTAAACATCCGCAAAGCATGAGCGGCAAATTTTATACCGGTGCAGTGGTTGTACCGAGCAATAGCCAAAATGTAGCGCGGCTTTTAATGAATTACAGCCACTATAACGGCTTATTTCCGACTTTAAAGTCTGCAAAGGTACTGCAGCAACAAGGCAATATTACCCAGATGAAATATCAGGTACATATTCCTACCCCAATTCCGATCTTGAACTTTAAAGAAAATGTGGTGATGCAGCATCATCTAACGGCCAACAGTATTTCTACCATTGTTCTGGATGCGCCCATTCCTTACGGCGCGGGAAAAATTGAATGGTTTGACTTGGGCAATAATAGAACTTTAATTACCGCTACCCAGTGGGGCGACTTAAACCATCCCAAAGGCTTTTTATTCAGTACCATTTTGAATACCCTGCCTGAAGCCAAGCTCGGCATTCCTTCTGGTACCAACGCTTTTTTATTAGAAGCCTTGCAACAACACTTTAAAACACCAAGTTACCAAACCTTAAAAGCTGGAGTACTCCCTGAAACCCCATTAAATTCGAGCCAGGTTCAAAAAATTGCCACCCTGAGCCAGCTCTCCCAAGAGCCGGTTTCCTTCATCTTGCCATCCAATAAAGTGCCCTATCCGCACGGTCTGGAAAGCCTGCGTTTTACGAGCAGTTATCAATATTTCGCCAAAAGCCCACAACACATGCAGCGCTGGCTCAGTGCTCCTGCTTATCAGGAACTTTTTCCACGCCAGATTAAAGATATCGACATTAAAAAAATTGATCCCAACACCTTTGATGCAGACTACAAAATTTCAGTCGGATTGGGCGTAATCAATATTCCATTCGATTTTAAGCTGCGCTTTGACTATCCCAACAGTTTAGAAAATCAGTTTGATGCGGTAGATGGAGATTTGCAGTTTGTCAGAGGTGGAATGCAGCTGATTCCGCAAGGCAACGGGACACTATTAAATGTCACCAGTGCCATGAAAATTCACGACAAAGCCCCTTTCCTGCTTAGAGCAATGCGAAGTCTGCCTTATCACGATATGTTACCTGCAATTGGAGGCAATACCGTGTTGGCTTTAAAGATTAAACAGAAGATGAAATAATTTTTTAACACATTTAATTTATTCTAGGCACAAAAAAACCACTTTAAAAAAGTGGTTTCTTCCAGTTTTACATCTGTCGATGAATCAAGTTGGTGCGCTCAGAGAGATTCGAACTCCCGACCCCTTAGTTCGTAGCCAAGTGCTCTATCCAGCTGAGCTATGAGCGCGACGTCTTGATGTGGTGCATTATACGCGTTTTTAACGCTCTGTTAAGTGCTTTTTAACAAATCCGTAATCAAGTGAACAGTTATTGGGCAAAATTGAATTTTTCATCTATTTATTAAACAAAATATCCAATTTAGATATTTCTTAGGGCATCTTTTCCCAAAAGTTGATCTTGAAAACCAGCAACAAGCACTGAAAATGCATCTATGCTCTAGATGATCACACTCAAGAAACTTATTTGATTGCTAGAAACCGAGGGGAAGCCGTTTAAATACCACCTGTGATTACTAGAATATTCAGCAACCACAGGAAAATACGCATGTAATTTGATAAATATACTTATGGCAATAAAGAGAATTTTTTAATTTTCTCCTTTTTTTCTTGATAGGCTTGGGTATCAGCCACAATTAATTGTTCTCTTAAATCTTTATACTCCTCCCAATGAAATGGTGGAATTGTATTGGGCGGATAAGGTTTTTGTTTATTACTTGAGGCATATACTTCATTTCCACAAATAAAGTCACATGCAGCTTTTGCACCTAATGCAAATAGTGCGGCTTTCTTTTCATCCGACATATTGAAGTCAAGAATACCAAATGTATCTGATTCATTATGCTTAATTTTTCCTAATATTCTTCTCAAAATATTATTCGATTTATTTTTATTATTGGGTACATACTTTTGTGAAGTGTCTATATATGTAATCAATTGTTTGTAATCATCATTATTAAGCAAAAAAGTATAATCATTGGTATGAATGGTGGTTTTAACGAGTGCTGTTAAATAGTCGGATATACTGTCTACGGTTGAAGCTTTTTTCCTACTAATATCAAGTTTGACTCCAAATGTGGGACATAATGGAATGCTGTCCCGAGAATGAAAAACATCAATTGGAAAATTAGAGATCACCCCACCATCAACAAGATAAGCAACTTCGGGAGGATTCCCTTCAAAACCAGTCAATACCTGCCAAAACTCTTCACGCTTCTCAGGTATCTTGTTGATTCGAACCGGTTCAAAAAACAATGGAATGGACATAGAAGCCCTGACATAGTGTTTGGGATGAACCTCTAGGGGATTCTTCCAATATAAATACCCCATTTGAGGAAAAATAATTTTACTTTCAGTGGTAATATCCGATGCAATAATAGCCAACCTACTAGTTTTGAAATTATTTTCAAATCGTATCTGATCAAGAACAGGGTATTTTCTTTTGCTAACTTCTCTGATTTTTAAATTTTTGTTCTCTAGTTTTTTAAAAAGTTTAGCCGTTGTTGAGACATTATGCTGATTTAAAATGCTGTCTAACCAGTTTTCAAAATACTGCCCCGGGTTGATACCCAGTTTGTTTTTACTAAATTTTCCGAGAGTTAAAAGACCTAACAGTTTTGGAAACATTGCAAAAAATGGAGGATCTTTTTGTTCAATATCACTTGTTAATTCTTGAGCTAGAACACCGCCATCAACAAAACTTTTTAAATCCATTTTATTAAAAATAGCCAGAAGCTCTTCACTTTTTTTGTCAGAGGATTGCCCTAAAGCTGCAAGAACAATTGCGTTTATTGCCCCTGCTGAAGTTCCAGCCAAGTTTAGAAAACGAATCCCTGCTTGTTCGAGTGTGTATGTATAACCGATTAATGCAAGTCCCCACACCACACCTCCTTCTAATACTAAATCAATATATTGATTGCCTTGGGGATCGGTAATATCCGAGATTGGCTGCGCCATAATTTTATTTCGAATTGAATTGATATAGCCATTTTGGCCATGAATGTCTTGATCATCTTTGATTAACGCAAGTAGAGCCATATTCAAACCCTCACTATTATAATTTCTCGGACGTAAAACCTTTTTATTGAATGAATAAACTAAACCTAAATATAAAAAAACTCTATGTTTGAAACTCTTTCTGACAAATACAGTGAGACATATTTTTAAAAAAATTTAAGTAGTTTTAAAGGGAAGCTGTAACTAAATTTCAGACACAAAAAAACCGCAACATGTGCGGTTTTTTTCCAGTTTTACATCTGTCGATGTGTTCAAGTTGGTGCGCTCAGAGAGATTCGAACTCCCGACCCCTTAGTTCGTAGCCAAGTGCTCTATCCAGCTGAGC
>JBLZXS010000117.1:0-15280 GCA_050285325.1 Acinetobacter sp. | reverse complement strand
CCCAAAATATAGATGACTTGCATGAGCGTGCAGGAAATCGTCATGTTTTACATTTACATGGCAATATTCGCTTGGCTAAAAGCTCTGCACCGGGGGCACAATATTCTGAGATTTTCTATCCGGTTCAAGGCTGGGAACTAAACCTGCAACGCGATAAATGTCCGCAAGGCTATCCGCTACGTCCGCATGTGGTCTGGTTTGGCGAAGCCGTCCCCGCTTATGAACAGGCCATTCAACTGGTTCAGGATGCCGACATTTTTATTGTGATCGGCTCCAGTTTAGTGGTTTACCCGGTTGCAGGACTGATTCATGAAATACCTGCAACATGTGAAGCCTATTATATCGACCCTAAAGCCGATCATCTTCGTGTGCCCAAGCAATATCATTTGATTCCTCAAACCGCAACTCAAGGCATGCAAATGCTATTTGAACAGCTTGAAAAACGATTTTCCAATCACCGTTGAAACTGGAAATTTTTTCTACTTTAACCGATCTGCTGATTCAAACCAGATATAATTCGGCTCATTCAAACCACATGTAAGATCAAAATGTTTCAAGGGAAAAAATTAATTTGTTTTGATTTGGATGGAACGCTTATTGATTCAGTCGGAATCTGGAATCAGGTCGATGCAACCCTGATTCAACAGTTATCGAATATTGAGGTGGATCTCAACGCAATTCAGCAACAACGCGATCTTCAGCTGAAAATTTTTAGACAATCTCCTGATCCATATTTGGAATATTGTGGTTATCTCAACGAATATTATGGTTTTGGGTTAGCTAAAGCAGAAGTCAAATCAAGACGTTATGCTATTTCACGCCATTTTCTTGATCATGTGGTCGAGCTTAAACCGCAAGCGGAACTTTTGATTCAAGCCCTGAAACAGCAAGGGATCAAATTAGCGCTCACCACAACCACCAGTTTGTACAATATTCAGCGTTATCAAGACAACAATACCCTTATCAATAGCAAAATTGATTTCGAGAACGATTTTTCTCTGATCTTAACCCGGGAAAATGTGCAGAATATCAAACCACATCCTGAAGTCTATTTAACCGCACTTCAGCATTTTGGCTTTAACGCTGACGAGTGTTTAATTATTGAAGATTCACTTATTGGCGTGGAAGCAGCCAAACAAGCCAGTATAGAGGTGATTGCCATTTATGACCCCTATTCGGCACATGAGTTAGAGGAAATTAAAATTCAGGCAAATTATTTTGTGCAGGATTATGCCGAGTTATTAAATTCTATCCAGGGGATAGAAAAGATGCCGTGACTGAACTAAATCACGGCATCTGCTGACATCATTCAATTATTTTACTTTTTTATAAATTGAGTTTGAACCCACCAGATTTCCGGTTTTTTCGTCAATCGCAAAATCAACCACACCCGTACCTGCATTCACCTCAAGAAAACCATTCTTGCCGACTGAAGCCGGAACGGGGTTTTTCTTTTCAGTTTTTCCACTAGCTTTATCTTTTAAAGTATTGGTAATGAAATAATTATCACCATTTTTAGCAATCACAAGTGAATTTTCGAGTTTTGGATTCTCTAAAGTATTTTTCCAAGTGCCCTGATAGTCCGGTGCTTTCACACAGGCAGTTAACAGAATGAATAACGTGATTCCAGAAAAATATTTTATATATTTCAACATATTGAACTTATTTATTGCGTATTACGAAGCCGACATTATATTAGAGCCGATGATTTATTGAAGTTTGTTCCTGTTGTCGATGCGTTGCGGTGAAGGCAGATATGTTTTGCTTTGGTGATTTTTTGAAATTTATATCCACATTTTATTCATAAAATAAAAAGAACCCCTCAAATGATGGGTTCTTTTCTAGCTCAATTTGGTTTTATGCAGTTTTTTGCATATTCCCCGTTTCTTCAAATTTTGCATGCCAAGACAACGCTTCGTGCAAAATATGTGGCGTTTGTCCACCACGTACACAAGCACGGTCAAAGTAATCATTTAACGCATCGCGATAATCCGGATGGGCACAACACTCAATAATCTTACGGGCACGTTCACGCGGTGCCAAGCCACGTAAATCTGCCAACCCTTGTTCTGTTACCAACACGTCAATGTCATGATCGGTATGGTCTGTATGACTGACCATCGGTACGACGGATGAAATTGCGCCGTCTTTGGCAATCGATTTGGTCACAAAAATCGCCAAATGGGCATGACGGGTAAAGTCGCCTGAACCGCCAATACCGTTCATCATTTTGGTGCCGGTGACATGGGTAGAATTGACATTGCCGTAAATATCGAACTCCAGTGCGGTATTAATGGCAATAATCCCCAAACGGCGAATGATTTCAGGATTATTGGAAATTTCCTGCGGACGCAGCACAATCTTGTCTTTGTATTGCTCAAAATTCTGCATCACACGTTGTGCACAAGAATCTGACAAGGTCATGGAACAACCTGAAGCAAAAGTCATTTTGCCTGAATCAATCAACTCAAAGGTACAGTCCTGTAAGACTTCCGAGTACATTTCCAGATGATGGAAGTTTGAATGTTCAAAGCCTGAAAAGACTGCATTGGCAATTGAACCGACACCGGACTGTAAGGGACCCAGATTTTCCGGCAAACGCCCTGCTGCGACTTCAGCTTCAAAAAAATGAATCAGGTGTTTGGCAATCGACAAGGTATCGCTATCGGGCTCATCCATATGGAAAGATGTGTCTGGAATATCATTCAGTACAATCGCTGCAATCTTTTCTGGACTGACCTGAATGCCGATTGTACCCATACGATCCCCAGCATGAATTAACGGAATTGGAGCACGATTCGGGCGGGCTTTGGGCACATAAATATCGTGTACCCCTTCAAGGATCGGATTGATCGTATTGTCAATTTCAATAATGACCTGATCCGCCATTTCAATAAAGTTAGCCGAATTACCGCATGATCCTGTTGGAATAATCTGGCCATCTTCAGTAATGGCTGTAGCAGCAATGACAGCCACATTAATGCGGGGTAAATTATGATGACGAATATGATCTGCCATTTCAGACAGATGCTGATCGACATACATCACTTCACCGGCATTAATGGCTTTACGTAAACCTGGATCGGCCTGATAGGGATAACGACGTTGAATGGCATGCGCTTCATTTAAGCGACCATCAATTTTATTGCCTAAACTTGCACCAGTTGCCAAGGTGATTTTCAAAGGATGTTGCCGAGCATAATCAGCCAAAGCCAAAGGCACAGTTTTTGCCTCACCGGCCCCACCAAAACCACTTAAACCCACTACAGCACCGTCTTGAATCAATTTAATCGCTTGTTCAGCAGACATAACTTTGTCGTGAAGGGAGACTAAGCGAATGCGATCTAAACCATTCATAATAAAAAATCTCAAAAAATACACATATTGTTTGCCACCATCCCAGCACACTGAGATGGGGGCTTTTATTGCTTATCGCATCTGTTCGTTATTGATGTTCTTAATAGCAATTTTTTTAATAAATAGAGTTTAGATCAGTTCAACTGCAATGGCAGTCGCTTCCCCACCGCCAATACATAAAGCTGCAATGCCTTTTTTCCCACCGGTACGTTTTAACGCGTGAATCAGGGTGACAATAATACGTGAGCCTGATGAACCGAGTGGGTGACCCAATGCGCAAGCACCACCGTTCACATTGACCTTGGCTTCATCTAAATTGAAAGCATCCATGGCTGCCATGGTCACCATCGCGAAGGCTTCATTAATTTCCCAAAGATCCACTTCTGCAGCAGTCCAGCCGGTTTGCTTTAAGACTTTCTCAATTGCGCCTACCGGAGCAATACTAAATTCAGAAGGATGCTGTGAATGGCTGGCATAGGCGAGAACTTTAGCGATGGGTTGAAGACCACGTTCAGCTGCAATTTCTTCAGAAGTAACCACCAATGCAGATGCGCCATCGCTAATTGAACTGGAGTTTGCCGCGGTAATGGTGCCATCTTTTTTAAACGCTGGACGTAAAGTTGGAATTTTATCTGCTTTGGCATTCAATGGTTGCTCATCTTGCTCAACCACCACATCGCCTTTACGGCTCGATACGGTTACAGGCGCAATTTCAGCCTTGAAATAACCATTGTTAATGGCAGTCACGGCTTTATTTAAAGAGCTGATTGCAAAAGCATCTTGTTGTTCGCGGGTATAGCCTTTTTTATCTGCCATTTCTTGTGCAAGGATGCCCATAGAAAGACCGGTTTCCGCATCTTCCAGACCTTCCTGGAACATGTGGTCTGTGGTTTTTCCATGTCCCATCCGGTAACCGCTACGTGCTTTTTCCAGTAAATACGGTGCATTACTCATCGATTCCATACCACCGGCAACCACAATTTGTGCAGAACCTGCTTTAACAGCATCAGCAGCTTGCATCACCGCTTTCATACCCGAACCACAAATTTTGTTGATGGTGGTGGCACCGGTAGAATCAGGTAGACCTGCCTGACGCATGGCTTGACGTGCCGGACCCTGCTTCAAGCCTGCAGGTAAAACACAACCAAAAATCACTTCATCAATATCAGTGGGCTGCAAGCCTGAACGGCTAACCGCTTCTTTAATGGCAACTGCGCCTAAATCCGGTGCTGTGCAGGCAGAAAGTGAGCCTTGAAAACCACCCATTGAGGTACGTACAGCATTTACAATAACAATCATTCTTTTGCATCCTCATTTATAGATCTTGTTCACTGACATGAGCAGAACACTCTCCCATGTCATTTCCTTTTGAAGTAAAGCCTTGCTCTTAGATTTAAGATTGAGCCGTAAAGTAGTCTTCGGGTAATTTCATCATCAAGTTTGAACCCGCTTTAATCTGGGCAACACGCGCGCTCAAACTTGGCAATATTTTTTCAGCATAGTACTGCGCCAAAATAAGCTTGTTTTGATAGAACGCTGATTTTTTAGCTTGAGTAGCCTTCGAAATTTTGGCAAACATATAGCTGAAGCTAAGTAAACCAACTGCATGCAAATAATCTACCGCGACACCATTGGCAAAATTCGCGGTAGCTTTGGCCTGCTCCAAAATAAACTGGGTAATCGTTTCTACTTCATTACACGCATTTAAAGTCGCGGCTTTAATTGCAAGAGAGTCGTCCAGTGTTGCTACAAACTCACGAATTTCAGCAATATATTCCGCCATGCTTGCACCATGGTTTTTAATGGTTTTACGACCAATTAAATCCTGCGCCTGCACACCGTTGGTGCCTTCATAAATTTGCGAGATCCGTAGGTCACGAACGCACTGTTCCATACCCCATTCACGAATATAGCCATGACCACCAAACACCATTTGTGAATCAAGTACAGCATTTAATGCGGTATCGGTTAAATAGGCTTTGGCAATTGGGGTTAACAACGCTACACGGTCATTGGCTTTTTTAACCGCTTCGGCATCGGTAGAGAATTTGGTGATATCCAGTTGCTGACCGACATAGACAGCAAATGCACGCGATGCTTCATTATTGGCACGACCATTAAGCAGCATACGACGTACATCACCATGCACTAAAATCGAATCGGCAGGTTTATCTGGCGATTTTGCACCTGTGGCACTGCGGCCTTGTAAACGATCTGTCGCATATTGCGCGGCATTTTGATAGGCAAATTCTGAAGCCCCCAAACCTTGAATCCCCATAGACAGACGTTCATAGTTCATCATCACGAACATGGCAGCCAGACCTTCATTTTCTTTACCCACGAGAAAACCTTTCGCAGCATCAAAGTTCAATACGCAAGTTGCCGAACCTTTAATTCCCATCTTGTGTTCAATTGAGCCGGCACCCATGCTGTTGCGCTCACCCAATGAACCATCTTCATTGACCAGGAATTTAGGCACGATAAATAATGAAATACCGCGTGACCCTGCAGGTGCATCCGGTGTTTTAGCCAAGACTAGGTGAATAATGTTCTCGGATAGATCATGCTCACCACTGGTGATAAAGATTTTAGTTCCGCTAATGTCATAAGAACCATCTTCATTGCGTTCAGCTTTGGTTTTAATAATGCCTAAATCGGTTCCTGCATGTGGTTCAGTCAGACACATGGTGCCCGACCATTCTCCAGTATAAATTTTAGGGAGATAGGTTTCTTTGTGTTCCTGAGAGGCATAGTTGTTCAATGCCATGCCCGCACCCACTGAAAGTAATGGATAAAGCATAAACGACGGATTGGTCGCCCAAATCATCTCATCGGCAAGTACCGTCAGCATTTTTGGCATGCCCTGACCGCCCCATTCTTCTTCAGCCCCCAAGCCAATCCATCCGCCTTCTGCATATTGCTTAAATGCTTCTTTAAAGCCTGCCGGAGTAGTCACCACACCATTACTAAACTGAGCACCGCCTTCTTCATCACTTGAGCGGTTTAAATCCAGAATCACATTTTTAGAAAATTTTGCCATTTCTTCCAAAATAGCATTTGCAGTTGCCATATCGATGTGAGCCAAGTCGGCATTGCCTTGCCAAAAATCTTCAGCCTTAAACACATCATTTAAAATAAAATCCATGTCTTTAAGAGGTGCGTTATAAATAGGCATTTTGCTTTCCTTGTGTGAAGACTTCGCTTTGAATATTGAAGTGTTTTTTTAAGTTGTAAGAACCTAAACTGAAATAACGAACTGTATTTCGACCGACATCTATTTAAATAAAATTTGAGTGCTCAAATCGGTTTTCAATATCCATCAGGAGAAATGGCATTGAGCTAAAACCGAGTTTGAGCGACTTACCCATTCAGGTTTAAGATTTAAAATATGTTCAGCACCTGATGTTCACTCGAATCATGGAGGAAGAAAACATCTTTTCTGTAATTGAGCTGAAATTGAACCTTTCATCATAAAACCTAATGTTTTAAATAGACTTCTTTCATCAATATTTACACCCGCTTTATTTTCCCATCGAGATAAATAAAAGGGTGTATCAAACACCTTTAATGTCCGGCTGAAATACTGTTTGATCAGAACATTATTCTTTTGCATTTAATCAGTGAATTACTTTTCAACGCCAAAAGACAATAAAATAATTATGAGTGAATTGGAATTTTATTGGCGATTATTGACCTCTCAGGTTCTCATTTATTGACTTTTAATTTTGGCTATGCAATTCAGAATACAACTCGGATAAAATACAGAGTCAGATATTAATTTTTACTTGTACCCGACAATGGTTGAATGGTAATAACTGTTTTATAGGTATATATTAAATTCGCTTTTTTTAATGTCTTTTGGGACGATTGCAATGAATACAGTACGCCAACAAAATTTTCTATTACGTAAAGAGAAAATTTTAGCCATGGCAGAGACACTGTTGCTGGATAACAATCAGGATATTACGCTGGGAGAGTTAGCCTCTGAACTGGATATTGCCAAAGGCACTATTTATAAGCATTTTAAAAGTAAAAATCAGCTTTATTTAGAGCTGATTATTTTAAATGAAAAAAGATTATTAGAAATTTCAAAAAAATATAAAAACAATATTAAAACTTATGTTTCACAGTACATGCTGTACAACATGTTAAATTCTAACCGTACTATTTTATTACATGTGATTGAAGACCGATTAACCAACAACGAAAGAAAATTAAAAGAATTATTTGAAGAATTATATCAAGTCCGTGAAGAACGTATTATTGAAATCAAAGACATGACCGATGAATATTTAAAATCCTTAGACAGTGCCATGTCGATTCGCGATTATTTATCTTATATCTGGACCGTAACCTATGGTGCATCTTTATTGCTGAATTCAACCCATTATCAAAAATCAATTGGTTCACGGGAACGCTTGATCAAATTGTATATTAATCAGGCGCTGATGACGCCTGATAAAATTTCTTCAGTAGATTAATCAATCTACACCATTTAAATCATTATTTTTATGGCTGAATTTTTTGTGGCTGAATAATGCCATGTGTTGAACCATCCAGTTCATTCATCTGGCTGAACAATTCATAACACATCTGGCGCAGCCATTGATGGCTGGTTTTATGATGACAAGACATATGCCAATACTGCTTGACTGCATAACTCGGAAAAGTAATCGGCGCTTCTAAAATTTGCAAATTACCACGCGACAATAACACTTTACTTAAATAATAAGGCACGGTGGCTATGGCATCGGTTTCTTGAACCACCAATCCCACGCCTAAATAGCTCGGTAAACGCATCAAGATATTACGTTTTAATTCTAAATTATGTAACTCATTTTCAATATGGTAATGCCCCATTCCGGCATCAATATCAATATGAGATTCACTAATATATTGTTCCGTGCTTAAACTGTTTCCATTCAGTCTTGGATGATCCTTGGATGCGATCACCACATAATATTGTTCGAATAATTTTTGCTGATAGAAGCCATTTTCCAAGTTGGGCAAAAAACCAATGGCTAAATCAATTTCACCATTGGCCATCTGGTAACTGGTTTCCGAGGTAATTGCGCGGACATTTAAGCGAATATGCGAGGCATGTTCTTTTAAATATTGGGAAATTTTAGGCAATAAAACCAAATGAGACACATCGGTCATGGCAATGGTAAATTTTTGCTGCGAAACCGATTGATCAAAATCAATGGTGAAATTATTGATAATCTCGACCTTACTGAGTGCTTCGCTGACCAAGGGAAAAAGCTGTTTCGACAGTTCGGTGGGAACCATCTCGTTGCCTATTCTTAAAAAAAGCGGATCATTATAGTGCTGTCTAATTTTATTCAGAATATTACTGACCGTCGGTTGGCTCATCGACAGATAGTCTGCGGCAACTGAAACGCTTTTATATTTATAAATATACAGAAAAACACTGAGTAATTTACAGTCAAGCTCAAACACTAATTACAATCCTTACAATTTTTTAATCCATAACAGCACCCTATCATCTGCTTTTTTTGGGTAATTTCCAATGCTTATTTATGCCGAATATAACAAGCCCTGTTGATTAAATGAGTGCTTATTCATACAAACCCAAATCGATTAAAAATGCTTTTATTTTACGAATCAAGCCTGTGGAATCTGTATCTTTTCACTTTAGGCTTAGGTAAGATCAGTTCAAATGAGTGATTAAAAACAAAAAATATCACTGAAAATAAAAATGACACTAAAGAATAAACAACAGGATGATTTATGCAAAACAAGACCTTTGATTATATTGTGATTGGTGGTGGGAGTGCGGGCTGTGTCTTGGCGGGTCGATTATCAGAAAATCCAGAGATTTCAGTGTGTTTATTAGAAGCCGGCGGTCATGGCAATACCTGGACGGTGAATACGCCTGCGGCTGCAGTCATCAGCATTCCAACAAAAATCAATAACTGGGCCTTTGAAACCGTGCCACAAAAAGGACTGAATGGCCGTAAAGGTTATCAACCGCGTGGCAAATGTCTGGGCGGCTCATCTGCCATTAACGCCATGATTTATGTACGTGGACATCAAAAAGATTATGATCAATGGGCGGCTTTGGGCAATGCGGGCTGGAGTTACCAAGAAGTCCTCCCCTATTTTATTCGCTCGGAAAACAATCATGATATTCAAGATGAATATCATGGTAACGCAGGACCATTATCGGTATCCAATTTACGTACCGACAGTCCATGGCATGAACGCTATATTTCCGCTGCAAAAGAACAAGGCTATACCATTTTGAATGACTTTAATGGTGCGGAACAGGAAGGCTTAGGCGTTTATCAAGTCACGCATATTAACGGCGAGCGTTGTAGTGCAGCGCGTGCTTATCTATTTCCACATTTACAACGTCCCAACCTGACCATTTTAACCCATGCTGCAACGCAGCGTATTTTGGTTGAAAATCATGTTGCGGTCGGTGTTGAAGTTAAACATGATGGTCAAATCAAACAACTCCATGCCAAAAAAGAAGTGCTACTCAGCGCAGGTGCGATGCATTCACCTCAGCTTTTAATGTTATCCGGTATTGGCGATGAACAGGAATTGGTTCAGCACGGTATTGATGTAACCAAGCACCTTCCGGGTGTAGGCAAGAATTTCCACGATCACCCCGATTTTATTTTTAGTTATACCGTCAGTGAGATTGCCGGTACCTTTGGCGTGTCACTGGCGGGCAGTGTCGATCTGATCAAGCAAATTTCGCGTTATCGCAAAGAACGTCGTGGCATGCTCAGCACCAACTTTGCCGAATGTGGCGGCTTTTTAAAAAGTTCAGCAGATAAAGAAATTCCCAATTTGCAGTTGCACTTTGTCGTCGCCTTGGTGGATAACCATGCGCGAACTTTCCACGCCAGTCATGGCATTTCCTGTCATGTATGTTTGCTCAATCCTAAAAGTCGTGGCAGCATTAAAATCAGTGGCCCAAGCCTGGATGATCCCCTATTGATTGATCCGAATTTCTTGGATCATGAAGATGATCTGGACGACATGGTCAATGCCTATAAATTAACGCAACAACTGATGCATTCACCCGCCTTAAAAGAGCTGCATAAAAAAGATCTGTTTTGTGCCTTGGTGAAAAGTGATGATGAAATTCGGCATATTGTGCGTGAACGCGCAGATACCGTGTATCACCCTGTCGGAAGTTGTAAAATGGGCATAGACGCTATGGCCGTCGTGGATCCCCAGCTTTGTGTGTATGGCATTGAAAATTTACGCGTGGTCGATGCCTCTATTATGCCGAGTGTCGTCAATGGCAATACCAATGCACCGACCATCATGATTGCGGAAAAAGCCGTGGATATGATTCGGAGCAAGCAGTTGCATGCTTAATGCAGGATTTTAAAACAGCGACACTTACACTTATTTTCTCATCACGCGCAAAGGATATGTAGGATGCTGAATCAGCACATTGCTCACAATATCAATCACAGTGACTCATCAAACATTTCAAGTGAATTACAGCAGATCTTCAATCAACAGCAACTGGCATTTAATCAAAACAGCTACCCAAGTTTAGAGCAACGCAGACAAAAACTTAAAAGCTTGCAGCAATTGATTCTGCAACATAAAACCCAGATCAATGAGGCAATTAGTCAGGATTTTTCTAATCGGAGTCACTCCGAAACCGAAATGTTCGAGGTGATGACCAGCATACTCGGCATTAAATACGCTTTAAAAAATCTCAAAAAATGGATGCGTCCAAGTAAACGCCATATTGGGGTTCTTTTTCAGCCGGCAACCGGTTATGTCATGTATCAGCCGGTCGGTGTAGTCGGAATTGTGGTGCCGTGGAACTATCCGCTGTTTTTAGCCATTGGACCATTGTGTCAAGCTCTTGCCGCCGGCAATCGGGTGATGCTTAAAATGAGTGAATATACCCCAGAATTTTCTGCACTATTCAAGCAACTGATTGCGCAAGCCTTTCCGGATGATTTGGTTAGTGTGGTCAATGGTGATGCAGAAGTTGCACAGCAATTCACCCAATTGCCGTTTAATCACATCTTATTTACCGGTGCCAGTGAAGTGGGTAAACATGTCATGCGCGCAGCGGCGGACAACCTCACTCCAGTGACCCTAGAACTTGGTGGCAAATCTCCAGCGCTGGTGCTGGCCGATGCCAATATTCGTGAAAGTGCACGGCGTATTGCTTTTGGTAAAGCCATGAATGCCGGACAAACCTGTGTTGCACCCGACTATGTGCTGATTCCTGCCGCATTACAGACACGGTTCATAGAAGAATATTCAGCTGCAATTCAGGAATTTTTCCCGAAGTTAGCTGATAATCCGGATTACACCGCTATTATTAATGAACGACAATTGCAGCGTTTGCAGCATTACTTAGACGATGCACACGCCAAGAATGCCAGCATTAAAGTTATTACCGAAGCCTCGTCTGGACGACGTTTAGCACACTGTGTATTAAGCAATGTCAGTGATGATATGCAGGTAATGCAGAATGAAATTTTTGGTCCTTTGCTGCCGGTTGTCAGCTATCAACAACTGGATGAAGCGATTGCCTATATCAATCAAAGACCGCGACCGTTGGCTTTATATTATTTTGGTTATAACAAGCAAGATCAACAAAAAGTACTGATGCAAACCCATAGCGGTGGTGTCTGTCTAAATGAAACCTTGGTGCATGTCGGGCAGGAAGATTTACCCTTTGGCGGCGTGGGTTATTCAGGCATGGGCAATTATCATGGCTATGAAGGTTTTGTCACCTTTAGTCATGCCAAAGCCGTGTTTAACCGACCGAAATTCAGTTTGATGCATTTGTTCTATCCGCCTTATGGCACATTTATTCAAAAACTGATTTTAAAACTGTTTATCCGTTAAAAATTTATAGACTTCCCTCCTCTCTAATAAAAAAGGCTGAAAATGAATTTCAGCCTTTTTTATTTATCATCAGAAAAGTCGTGCCTTATTAGTCGGCAGAAATATCTTCAAATAAAACTGAAGACAAATAACGCTCACCCGCATCCGGTAAAATCACCACAATGGTTTTTTCAGCATTTTCAGGACGTGCTGCCAATTGCGCTGCTGCTGCCATCGCTGCACCACTTGAAATACCCACCAGAATGCCTTCATGGGTTGCGGTTTTACGTGCCCATTCAATTGCTGTTGCACTATCAATTGCAATGACTTCATCCACTAAATCTAAATCCAGATTTTTGGGAATAAAGTTTGCCCCAATGCCTTGAATTTTATGCGGTCCAGGAGTCAAAGGCTCGCCACGTTTGGCTTGTCCAATAATCGGTGATTCAGCAGGTTCAACAGCCACTGAATATAGCGCCTGATTTTTTACCTGCTCAAAATAACGTGAAATCCCTGAAATAGTTCCGCCCGTTCCAACCCCTGAAACCAGAATATCCACCTTACCATTTGTGGCTTCCCAAATTTCTGGACCTGTGGTTTGTTCATGAATTTTAGGATTGGCCGGATTTTCAAATTGTTGCGGTAAAAAATACAGTTCCGGCTGTTCAGTGACTAAACGCACGGCTTCATCCACCGCACCCTTCATGCCTTTTGCCGGTTCAGTCAGTACCAGATTTGCACCAAAAGCCTTTAATACTTTGCGACGTTCTACACTCATGCTGGCGGGCATGGTTAAAGTGATGTCATAGCCTTTGGCAGCCGCAACAAATGCAAGTGCAATCCCGGTATTGCCACTAGTCGGTTCCACAATATGCATACCCGGTTTCAGCAAACCTTTTTCTTCAGCATCTGCAATTAACGCTGCACCAATACGACATTTCACAGAAAAGGCAGGATTACGGCTTTCAATTTTAGCCAATATGGTGGCTGGTGAAGAAATTGAACGGTTAATGCGAATTAATGGGGTATTACCGATCGATTCGGCATTATTACTATACACCGCTATACCTAAATTATTGGGTGCCTGAAAAGCAGAATCTGTACTCATCTTAATTCCTTGAGCTGTTTTTTGATTTTAAAGTAACGGCTTTATCATAAGCCATTTATACGTTTAAGATAAGTTTTTCTGACTCAGTCCAACTACATATTCAAGCTTAAAAACAAAGCATTTATCAGGTGCTTATCGCTCAGTTTCACTTAAATGGTTACAACTTAAATGACGTATTTGTCATCAATAAGATTTGTATTTATTCATGTTATTGCACACAATATCGATTAAATGAAAACTGATTTAGGGAATACAATGTCTAATAAGGGTTATAGCCGATTCTATCGACAGTTTACGCAGAAAATTTTAGATAAAATCGTGACTCCTCAAGTTTTAGGCACTACCACTGAATTAGAAAAAAATATACAGGATCCCTTAGGTCAAAAATTAATTTGTTATGTCTTACAAGATGCCTCGCTGAGTAATACCGTATTAATCGATACGGAAGCCAAAGCCCGCAACTTGCCTTCGGTATTTTCACCTTTAACGATTCAAGAGTTTAAGGAAGATGATTCCATTCTGGCTTTAAATGTCCCAAGTTCAAAAAATGAAACCTATCATTACTCTGCAAAACTGATTCGACTTATTGAAGTTTTAGAAAAATATCCTGAATATGATATTGAGCTGGTTCCGGTGACGGTTTTATGGGGGCGTGCTCCTGAATATGAAGACTCCTGGTTTAAGGCTTTATTTTCCGATGCATGGGCGACGCCGTCCAAGTTAAAACAGGCATTGAATATTTCATTGTATAGTCGTGAAAACTACATTGAATTTCACAAACCCCTTTCGCTTAAATCGGCCATTCAAACAGCCAAAATTGAACATCCAAACTTTTCTCCGGCACATTCGATTGTCAAAGAACTCAATACCAATTTTAATAAACATAAAGAAGCGATTTTAGGTCCCGATTTATCCGACCGTCGTAATCTCATTAATAAGTTAATGAAAACCGAAACGGTTCAAGATGCGATTCGCAAAGAAAGTATCGATCATAAAATTAGTATGTTTGAAGCAGAAAATCGTGCCAAAGGTTATTTAACCGAAGTGGTTTCTGATTTTTCCTATTCAACCTTACGTTTTGCGGAACTGGCACTCACTAAACTCTGGACACAACTCTATGATGGTATTGAAGTGCATAATTTCGATACGGTTCGCGAATTAGCCAAGGATTATGAGATTGTTTATACCCCATGTCATCGCAGCCATATCGACTATCTGCTCCTCTCTTATGTCATTTTTAACCGTGGCTTAATGGTTCCGCATATTGCCGCAGGGATTAATTTAAACCTGCCTGTGGTCGGTCAAATCATGCGTGGTGGTGGTGCTTACTTTATTCGCCGTACCTTTAGCGGAAATGAACTCTATACTTCAGTTTTTAAAGAATATTTACACAGCCTTTTGTCACGCAACACCCCTTTAGAATACTTTATTGAAGGCGGGCGTTCGCGCACAGGTTTATTATTGCCGGCCAAGAAAGGTATGCTGTCGATGACTGTACAAAGTCATTTACGGGGTGCAACCAAACCGATCGCCTTTATTCCGACCTATTTTGGCTATGAAAAGCTGATGGAAGGCACGTCTTATTTAAATGAACTAAATGGCAAACCTAAGGAAGCCGAATCGATCTGGGGCATTTTAAGTTCAGCCCGTAAAATTGAAAAAGTCTTTGGGCAGGTTCATGTTAATTTTGGCGAGCCGATTTTTCTGAATAATATTTTAACTGCCAATCAGGCCGATCAAATTAAATTAGCGGTGGATGATGAATTACCTCAACCGGTGATTGAAACCGTTAATCAGGTGGCGAGTTCAATTTTAGAAAATATTAATAAAGCGGTTGTGGTTAATCCGATCTCATTAATTTCACTGATATTACTGAATGCCGAAAAGCATGCTTTAAGTGAAACCAATTTAGTCTCACAGATTGAACAGTATCGTTATTTATTAAAAATGACTGAATATGATGCAAGAATG
>JBLZXS010000116.1:0-9147 GCA_050285325.1 Acinetobacter sp. | reverse complement strand
GTTCGTGCAATCGACGTACAAGTTGGCGTTCTAGACCGTGCTCACGGTTCTGCATTGTTCACACGTGGTGAAACTCAGGCGTTGGTAACAACAACTTTGGGTAACACTCGTGATGCGTTGATGGTTGATACCCTTGCTGGTACGAAAACTGATAACTTCATGCTTCACTACAACTTCCCTGCATATTCTGTAGGTGAAACTGGTCGTGAATCTGGTCCTAAACGTCGTGAAATTGGTCACGGTCGTTTGGCACGTCGTGGTGTTCAAGCCGTTCTTCCTGCTGCTGACCGCTTCCCGTACGTAATTCGTATCGTGTCGGACATCACTGAATCAAACGGTTCATCTTCAATGGCTTCTGTATGTGGTGCTTCATTATCACTTATGGATGCTGGTGTTCCACTTAAAGCACCAGTTGCGGGTATCGCAATGGGTCTAGTGAAAGAAGGCGAACGTTTCGCAGTTCTTTCTGACATCTTGGGTGATGAAGATCACTTAGGTGACATGGACTTTAAAGTAGCCGGTTCTGCAAACGGTATTACTGCACTTCAAATGGACATCAAGATCGAAGGGATCACTGAAGAAATCATGGAAGCTGCATTGAACCAAGCTTATGCAGGTCGTATGCATATCTTGAATGAAATGAACCAAGTGATTTCACGCGCTCGCCCTGAAATTTCTATGCATGCGCCAACCTTCCAGGTAATCAACATCAATCCGGACAAAATCCGTGATGTTATCGGTAAAGGCGGCGCGACGATTCGTGCGATTACTGAAGAAACTAAAGCTGCAATTGATATCGAAGATAACGGTACAGTTCGCGTATTTGGCGAAACTAAAGCTGCAGCAGCTGCTGCGGTTGCAAAAATCCAGGCGCTTACTGCTGAAATCGAGCCAGGTACAATTTACGTAGGTAAAGTGATTCGTATCGTTGAATTCGGTGCGTTTGTAAACATCATGCCGGGTACTGATGGTTTACTTCACATTTCTCAAATTTCTAACGAACGTATTGCCAACGTGGCAGACGTGTTGAAAGAAGGTCAAGAAGTGAAAGTACAGGTTGCTGACGTAGATAACCGTGGTCGTATTAAATTGACTATGAAAGACATCGAACAAGTTTAATGTCTTGAATTCACATGGGATTACTCATGTGAATGAAAATATGTGAAAAGCCTTGAGCTTCGTCAAAGTCATCACTTTGACTAGCTCAGGGCTTTTTTTTGGGCATTTAAATCAAATAGAAATTTGGAAATAAAAGGTTATTTGATTGCTTAAGTTTTCCGCTCAGCCCATAATTTTACGACCGATAGAGTGGATCGTTTAAGTTTCTGTCGAGTAACAACAAAAAAGCAGAATTGTGAATAGAGAATTGTTTTAATGCAGGTTTATTATTTCTATCAACATCCTACAGAACATCATATTTTTGTACAGAATCAGCTAAACACTGAAGCTGAACTGGAATTTATCTGGATCGATTGCACTCGCGCAGATGTGGTTAATCATGCCGATGCATGGCAAAAAGAAATATATCAGCATACAAATTTGGGTTTAAATGAATTTCACGTTAAAGATATTCTAAATCTAGAGCATCCCTGTGCATTTGATACCATGGATGACTATGATTTATTGATCTTTCGTAAATTGATTACCCCGGATGATGAAATAAAAACCGGTGAGCAGGCGCTTGAACAGCATGAAAGGCTCTTCGGTTTAGCCACGACTCCGATCAGTTTTATCCTGACCCCGCAAGTACTGATTACTGTGCGTGAGCAAGGCAATAAAGCGGTAGAGAATTATATTTCACGTATTGAAACGAATTTTATCCGTTCCGCTCAAGAGCAAAATAAGTCACGTAAACTTCCTGTCACTCCGCTGGATTTAGCTTTGCGCTTGCTGAATAGTATGGTCGATGGTTACTTGGATTTACGTGTGCCGTTGACCCGGCGTGTGGAGTTTTGGCAGCAAGAGTTGTTGCAAGGTCATCGCAGATTTACCAAGTGGAATCAGTTATTACAAGAAAGCATGTCTTTTCAACAGGTAGAAAATCTGTGTGAAGAACAAATTGATGCCTTACAGGAACTGCGAGATGAAATTGTAGATAATTACCCCCATTTAAAAGGCAAAAAGAAATCTGAACGTCAGGATATTATGCTGGTGCGTATGAATGATCTGGTGAGTCATGTTGAACGAATTCAAAAACATACGATTCGTCTGAGGGCTTCTATTCAGGCGGCCATCGATTTGCATTTTTCTGCAATCGCCAATCAAACCAATGAAAATATGCGCATTTTGGCTATTATTACCGCTATTTTCGCTCCGCTGACTTTATTGACCGGAGTGTATGGGATGAACTTTGAGTTTATTCCAGGTTTAAAATCTCCAACCGGGTTTTGGAGTATGTTGATCGTCATGCTCATTACCACCGTATTGCTAGTATATTATTTTTATCGCAGACATTTGGTGGGACGAGGAGAGAAGAGCGTGATTGATTTATTGGCACAACAACATAAAGATCAACATGTGAATCTGTTCTGGTTCTTGGACTACGAACCGATTAAGCAATCCGTTAAAGACACCATGAAAGAGGTCGAAAAACTGACCAAGCTAAAATAGCGGTTTGCTTTTTATACAAAGCAATCCTATTTTAAGCACACCCAATTAAACTGTCTTCAACTTGAAATCAGTTAAGTGAAGTGATCTCTATTTTCTGATTAATATTAGAAAAATTAGTAAGGATCAATCACTTGAGCAGTTCGTGTGAGGATTTTATAGATCTCGTCTTTTATTTTTAATTTTTTGCGTTTCATAGACTCAATATCGTCATTGATTAGATTGACCGGATTGAGTTCAAGTTGGGTGATTTCTTTATCAAGCTCTTCATGATTCTCAAATATTTTTGCAAAATGAGGATCGTCATGACGGAGTTTATGAATCAACTCTTGATGTTCAGGAAACATTTTTTTAACTTTTTTGTTGCAGTCTTTAGTTTTCATAGCCTAGATTATTCTCACAAAGTAGGTTTTTTAGGATAAAAATAACAACCACGTACTGATTCAAAAAGAACAATACGATTCAGTTTTAAAGACTCAATTAAGAGTCTTTAACATTCATGTGTTTAACTTGCTTGCGTAATTGTTGTACTTCATCAATTAAATCCAGCATCATTGCCACCGCGGAAAAGCTGGCATCAAAGTCACGCTGTAAACGGTAAGCCCGACGGGCACGAGAAACATCATCACCAAAGAACTGGTGAATGCGTTCTTCGGGGCGAGTGTCTAAAATATCGTATTCCAGAAGTTGTAAAACCCATTCCGGACTTTGTCCGCAGGCATCAGCAAAATGCTTTAAATCAAAACTATGATGCTCATCGATGACTTCGCCATGATTAAACCCATCACATACAATTTCACGATAATGAATAGTGGTCATGATTTTCTCCTTAAGCATTGCGAGGCTTAAACGTTGCAAAAGCTTCCGCAAAGGCTTGATAAGCCTGCTGTTCATATTCAGTTTGCGCAATCGGATATACGACATTTAACACTAAGAACAGATGACCTGGTGTTTTGCTCGGTATCCCTTTGTCTTTTAGCCGAAGTTGTTGACCTGTCTTTGCATTTTTCGGCAGATTTACTTGAACTTTGCTTCCTTCAGGTGTTGAAATTTCGATGCTTTGTCCTAGTGCAGCTTCCCATGGCGCAACATTGACGGTGTAATAAATATCTGCCCCTTCAACTCGGGATTTTTCGGTATCTTTGTAATGAATTTCAATATAAAGATCGCCATTTTTCCCTCCGTTGACTCCGGTTTGACCTTGCCCCGCAAGGCGAATATGTTGACCTTCTTTCATTCCTTTCGGAATTTTTACCTGTAAAGTTTTACGCTGAACTTCAGCTTCACCGAATGCATTCAAAGTGGGAATTTGCAAGGTAATTCGCTGGGTTGCACCGTGATAGGCAATATCCAGATCAACTTCAATACTGGCATGTTGGTCTTCACCCTGATAACTACGCTGCTGCTGTCTTTGTGTATTCTGATATTGGTAATTCCCTCCACCAAAGCCTGAACCGAAACGTCCGAAAAGATCTTCAAAGCCCTCAAAGTCTGTATGGCTCTGCTGATTAAATCCTTGGCGGTAGAAATGGGCATTGTTAAAACCGCCTGTACCTGTTTGTGCCCCAGATTGAGAAAAAGCGTCCGGATGATCAAGCTGAAAATCATATTCGGCTTTTTTCTCTTCATTGCTTAAAGTGTCATAAGCAACGTTAATCGCTTGCATTTTTTCTTCCGCATCCGCTTCTTTGCTTATGTCGGGATGATATTTTCGTGCCAATTTGCGATAGGCTTTTTTTATTTGATCGGGTGTGGCATTGCGTGTAATGCCAAGAACTTCATAATGACTTTTAGGCATAAAATGAGAAGCTAAAATTGACTAAGTTTTAATCATTATTGTGCCTTTCATAAAACTGAAATAGTGTAGATGTGTACCTTATTGTTTCAAATCATGACAAAAAAAAGACTCCTGTTGAGGAGCCTTTGGAAATATTGAATAAGATCAATATTTAATCCAGGTTACACTGCGTCCAATCACTGAAACCCCAACATAACCTCGAAGATTTAAATGCTTGCCACTTGCACTTAGACGTGCCTTACCTTTGTAGACTTTACCGCCAATAGGGTCCAGTACTCGACCATGATTAAATTCACGCGGGTTATCCGGATTTTGTTTAAAACCCCAAATAAAAGGCAAGCCGAGAAATGGTTTATTTTTTAGGTTACCCGGACAGTTCGAACAAATCCCCATTTTATCTGTACCCGGAATATTACGGGTGGCTACAATAACCCCTTCATAAGTGCCATCGGGCTTTTTACTAATTTCCACATCGGCACGCGAATAACCCGTGCGGTCATCAATGGTTTTCCATTTTCCGACTAAAGGATCATTTGCATTTTCAGCAAAACTAAATGAAGAAAGAGTGGCCAATATTAGCCCCGTGAAAATACCTTTATATAAATTCTTCATCAATATCCCCTTGAAATAAAATGTTTTTTAGTTTTAGAGTAAAACGCCTAATTTATAGCGATTATTGTTTGAAAAATCAAATAAATAAAAGCCAAATCATGCACAAAAACAATCAATTCTGCTGCTTGATTTATGCTTTTGAAGCAGGGGATCATTAAAAAAGCCCGGAACCGGGCTTTTTTTAGAATTAATTTTTTACCCAGGTAATGTTTCGCCCCACAGCTGAACCATTTAAAGTTCCCCGAATAATCAGATGTTTTCCATGATTGCTTAGTCGCGCACGCGCAGGATATTGTTGTCCCGTGACAGGATCTAAAAAAGTCCCATCAATAAATTCATTATTCTTATCAGGATGTAAGGTTAAACCAGAAAGCGTGGTCATTCCTATCAGGGGCTTATTTTTATTGCTGCCGCTACATTTTTCGCAAAGCGTATTTTGATTAGCACCCGGTATAGCACGAACATCTATAATGGTCGCGGAATAATGATGAGTCTTGTCTTTTTGAATAATCACATCCGATAAGGAATAACCAGTTCGGTCATCGATGGTTTTCCATTTACCAACTAAAGGATCATTAGAGGCAAAACAAGAAAAGCTGATGCTTATAAATACCAAGAAAAGAGAAGAACCTAATTTTGAGTTCATAAACCGTTTAACCCCAAATAAAATAAGAGAAAAATACCTACAACAATAAAGGCATAAAAAAAATATGGTTTTATATATAATGCATTTAAGCAGCTATTACCAGTTAAAAAATCAATAACCTGATTATGTGAATAAGGTTGTAAAATAACTTCGGAAATAGCCTGATAAAAATCACAAGTTTGGGTACTCAAACTGGTGATGAGCGGGTTTATTCGACTCTAATCCAGGACACGGTTCGCCCGAGTAAGCTGGTCCCAATAAAGCCACGCAAAGTCAGGACGTTCGCTCGTGTATTCAGACGTCCTTTGCCTTGATAGACATGACCTGACAACGGGTCTAGAACATGACCATCAATAAATTCATCTGTTTTTTTAGGGTTTTGCTTAAAGCCAGACAGGATAGGAAGACCGATTAGCGGTGCATTTTTTAAGGCTCCCTTACATTTTTCACAATGATCAATTGCAGTTCGGTTTGGAATAGGGTGGACTTTGATAATCGTTCCAACATAACTTCCATTTTTTTGTTTGGTAATGAGAACGTCTGCCCGTGCATATCCTGTTTTGTCGTCAATGGTTTTCCAGGTACCTGCCAAGTCCGGGATTCCTGCATGAATAAAGCTGCTGCTAACAAGCAATAATCCATAAAAAAATATTTTTTTATTCATATGATGTTCCGATCGGGATTAATTATTTTTATGCTGTAGAAATAAAGCGTTATTGACATTATTTGCTCTAGTCTGCGGGGAGATTTTACTCAAAAATAGGTAGATTACAAGTAAGAAACTTCATGTAAAGCGACAAAAGGAAGAGGAGCTTCAATTTTCTGATAAAAAAGAGCAGCTCTATTGCCACTCTCGTTTTAAAGCTTAGAGCCAATTTAGCTCAAGTGTTTACCAAACAGTCCAAAAGCTTCTTCGGCGGTAAAGGTATAGCGGGTGCTACAGAACTGGCAGTCCATGGTAATCGGGTTTTGAAACTCCAGGGTTTCACGAACCGCATCGACCCCAATCTGAATCAATGCATTGGCGCAACGGTCTTTAGAACAGGTACAGCCAAAACTTAATTGCTCGACTTCGGGTAAGCGAACATCTTCTTCATTATATAAACGGTAGAGAATTTCTGTTGCTTCAAGCTCTGTTAATTCTTCTGGTTTTAAGGTTTCAGTTAACATGGTCAAACGCGGCCAGAGATCTTCATCTACCCGTTGCTGCTCTTCTTCACTATTACGCGGTAACAGTTGAATCAGTAAACCGCCAGAACGTTCTGCAGTACTGGCCAAGCGGATTTTAGTTGGAATTTGTGCAGATAAATCATAATACTGCATTAAACAACCAGCCAAAGTGTCATGTTCAAGGGCAATGATACCTTGATAGCGTTCACCAAATTCCGGTTCAATATTAATAAACAGCACCGGATTGACCAAGGACTTTAAAACCGTACTGCTGTCTGTCGCCTGGAAGAAACGAGGATCTTCTTCATAATCTGCCGAAGCACGCAGCTGACCCAGATGATTACATTCCGCCATGGCCCACTTGAATGTTCCTGCTGCCTGAATTTGCAGGCTGATCCGGCCTTTAATTTTAAGGGTGCTGGCAAGCAGGGCAGTGGCACTCAGCATTTCCCCCAAAAGTACTTGAATGGCTTGCGGATAATCACGTTGGGCAAGGATGGTTTGCAAAACATTTTCGAGATGCACCACTTCACCACGAACCGGGCAATTTTCAATATAAAAGCGTTGACGTAATTCAGACATAAATTTCTCCAATAGCCGGTGTTAATGGTGTCTACATTGTAAAACACAAGCTAGTTACTATCATCTCTTGTGACATCAATACGCTGATGTGCTAAGCCGCGTTGCAAATTGACGCCAGTGGGTTCTTGACGAATCTGGGCATCGCTTTCAAACAGGTGTTCCAACTCGGCCAAAGCATTACGATGTGTTTCATAAATTTTTTGTTCATCGGTATAGACCCGTTGTTGCTGAAGCAATAATTTTTCATCGTAATCACGGAACAATTCAATACTTTTATAAGCATCTTCTTCACTGATCTCTAATTCGCGCAAGGCACGATAGGCCATACCCAGTGAAGATAAATAGGTTTCACGCCAGATATGTTCTACCCCTAGATCACGCAGTAAATGCACATGATGACGATCACGTGCACGTACCAAAAGTTTCAGCTTAGGATAGTTTAAACGAATATGACGTGCGACATTCATCGAGTCTTCAATATCATCAATCGCCAGCACAAAAACTTTGGCATGTTCAATTCCTGCCGAACGCAAGATATCGGGTTGGGTGGCATCACCATAGTATACCGTACCGCCATACTTTCGCACGAAATCGACTTTTTCTAAATTGCTGTCAATTGCGGTAAAGGATTGATGCTGTAAATGGGCAATACGGGCAATGATCTGTCCGAAACGACCAAAGCCTGCAATGATCATCGGGTTATGCGTATCGGGAATTTCATCATAGACTGGAGTTTTTTCTTTATCAATTAATGGAATAATCCAGCTGCTAATTAGCCAATACAGCATTGGAGTAAGCACCATGGAAAGTGTAACAATCAATGTTATAGGCTCAAGAATCGCTTGGGTAATGACTTTTTCACTACTGGCGACTTTGAGCACCACAAAGGCAAATTCACCGCCTTGAGATAAACAGGTTGCAAGCAGCAAGCTGTTACGCCATGAGTATTTTAAATAACGGGCAATAGCGGTCAGAGTAACGCTTTTGACCAGCATTAAAACGAATGCACCGCCAATAATCATCCACGGCATGTCGACCAACAGGGATAACTGGGTGGTCATGCCGACCGTCATAAAGAACAGACCCAGTAACAGCCCTTTAAAGGGCGCAATGCTGGCTTCAAGTTCATGACGGAATTCAGAGTCGGCGAGCAATACCCCGGTTAAGAAAGCCCCTAAAGTGGTACTGATGCCGAGCACATCCATTAATTCAACCACGCCCAAGACAATAAACAAACCGACTGCCGTAATCAGTTCATGTGCGCCACTTTTGGCCACAAAACGGAAAAAGGGGCGCATCATATAACGGCTAAACAAGAACAAACCGCTAAAAGTGGCAATGATTGCAGCAAAATAGGCAACGCCATGATGGGTCGATTCCGTACCGGCCAATAAGGGGATAATCGCCAATAGCGGAATAGCAGCAATATCTTGGAACAGTAAAATAGAAAAAGATTGCTGCCCGAAGGTGGTGTTCAGTTGTTGCTTTTCCGCCAGCAGCTGTAACACAAAGGCCGTAGAGGAAAGAGCCAGTGCCATGCCAATCACAAAACTTGCAGAGAGGTTCTGGTTTAAGGCAAAAAAGATCAGAATAGCCAGAATTATGCCGCTGATACCGACCTGCAAGCTACCCATCAAAAAGATCGATTTACGCATCTCCCACAGTCGTTGTGGACGCAGTTCCAGGCCAATAATAAACATCAACAAAATAACGCCAAATTCCGCCAGTTCCT
>JBLZXS010000115.1:9685-17558 GCA_050285325.1 Acinetobacter sp. | reverse complement strand
ATTAAATTTTTTAAAATTGATTTTAAGGTTACAAAAAAATCAGCATAAAAAGCATTCTTTATCAATAAATTTGTAAATTTTATCAACAAATATGTTATAAAGTGTAAACAAAATCACATTAATTTCTCGGATCAGTTTTTTGAAAAAGATTATATTGGCTCTTAAATTAAATCTTCGTAAACTGATTCTGATTTCAACGATCATCAGTGTTTCATGCCTGTTTGTTATTTCCGTATTTATTCTGAATTATGTGATTAAAGAGCAACTTATTCAGAACTCACTTTCTGTAAATGCTAAATTTGCTTCAAAAGTTGCTACCAGTGCAGATCAGCAATTTAGTAATATGCTTAAAGAATTAAAATATAGTGCGGAATTATTGGGACAAAATTTTCCTGCACCTCAATTAACAGAGGAAGAAGCTAGGCGGCTTAAAAACCAGTCTAATAAGTTTAATAGCGTATTGATTGTTGATAAGCAAGGTAAACTCATTTCTTTTGAGCCACAGAATTCAACTATCAATTCTAACCCTTTATATAACACTGAGGGGATAAATCAATCTCTAAAACGCCAAAGCACTTATATTTCTCCTCCTTATCGGTCATTAAAACATAATCTGGTTGTACTCTTGTCTCAACCCATTTATGACCAGAAGCAAAATTATCAGGGCATGATTGGCGGCTCAATCTATTTACAAAAAAATAATGTGATACTGAAAATGCTTTCAAATGACTATAACTTTAAGAAAAGTTATATGTATGTTATGGATCGCGATAGTCGAATTATTTTTCATCCTGATCCGAAGCGAGTCGGGGATAAAATTATTGATAATACTGGGCTGAATTATATAAATCAGCATGGGACAGGGAAAATCCAGTTAGTCAATAGTCGAGGGGTCGAAAACTTGGCAGGGTTTGCACATATTCCGAGTGTCGACTGGATTGTCGTTTCTCAGCAACCCACTGAGGAGTTATTCAAGCAAGCAAATGCCATTATTTGGAAAGTATCAGTCGGTATTTTTATTTTTTATTTGATTATCTTTTTTATTATCTGGAAAATGTCGCGGTTCATTTCTTCACCTTTAAGCAATTTGGCTCAAATGGCCAGTATGCTGAATCAATCCGATATTCAGGATAAAATCAAAGAAATTGATCCGTGGTATTTCGAAGTATTAAAATTTCGAACGTCTTTGTTGCTAAGTTCACGAATATTCAGTGAAAAAATTACTGAATTACATCATCATGTAAATACTGATCCACTCACAGGTTTATATAACCGCCGTGGTATGAATGTTTTCTTAAAAGAGTTAGTGAATGTAAAAAGAGATTTTGCTGTTCTGGCGATTGATATTGATTTTTTTAAAAACGTCAACGATCGTTATGGGCATGATCAGGGGGATCGGGTCTTAAAAACCCTGGCGAATTTTATGAAGCGTAATTTCAGGGATGAAGATATCTGTTGCCGTTCTGGTGGAGAAGAGTTCATTGTATTAATGACGACGTCCAATCCTAAGGTAGCCTATAATGCGGCTGAACGCTTAAGAAAGACCATGGAATCAACTTGTATTGACTCACTACTTCAGCCAGTGACTATTTCTATTGGAATTGCATTCTGGCCTGGAAATTCAGGTGAAGTGAAAGACGTATTTAAAATGGCAGATAATAAGCTATATGAAGCTAAAAACAGAGGACGTAATGGGGTTTGTTATTAAATAACAATGAAGTTGGTTTATATTTTTGACTTTTATATTAATAAAAAATAAGCCTCAATATTCATAACCTCTATGATAGATGTTGATAATTTAATTGCAAACTCTCAAGCTCGGCAGGTTTGGCAAAATAGTAACCCTGAAAATGGTCACATTCATGCGTTTTGAGAAACTTGGCTTGAGCTTTCGTTTCTATTCCTTCCGCTACAACATATAAGCCCAGTTTGTGGGCCATCACAATAATTGCGGCAACAATGGCTGCATCTTTTTCATTTTCCGGCAAGTGCTCAATAAAACTACGATCCAGTTTGATTTCATCAACCGGTAAAGTACGTAAATAACTCAGACTGGAATAGCCAGTTCCAAAGTCATCAACCGAAACTCTTACACCCAACTCTCGAACTGCTTTTAAAATTTCTAATGAACGGTCAGCACCCTCAATTAACATGGTTTCAGTCACTTCAACTTTTAACAACCGTGCCGCTAACTGGGTTTCTGCTAGCGTTTGTTGGAGTTCTTGCAAAAAACCGGTGCGTCTGAATTGCAAGGGTGAAAGATTGACTGCTACGCTAAGATTAGTACCATGCTTGTTATTCCAGTCTACGATATCCTGGCATGCCTGTTGTAAAACCCATTGACCGATTACTACAATTTGACCGGTTCTTTCGGCAAAGGGAATAAAGTCTGCAGGAGAAATAATTCCTTTCTCGGGGTGTTGCCAACGGATCAATGCTTCTACACTTTTTAACTTCCCTGTACTGGCATTAATAATCGGTTGATAAACTAGCCTGAACTGCTTTTCCTCTAACGCGATCATTAACTCATGACGCATCAGCACGTAATCAATTCTTGGTGTAAGGGTCGTGTTAAAAGCATACCAGTGCCAGGTGTTTCCACCTTCTTTTTTTGCTTCACTCATGGCATGTATAGCGTGGTGGAGCAATTGTTTAGGTTTCTCAACCTGAGGGTCATCGTCTGCAATGCCAATACTGGCACTTATATGAACTTTATGACCTTGAATATCAAAGGGTACAGATAAACCTTTTAAGATTTGCTCCGCAATCAAGATGACTTTTTTTAGATCCTCAGTTTTTTTCAGCAGGATGGCAAATTCATCTCCGGAAAAATGAGCCACTAAATCATCTTCTGGAATGAGATGACGCAAACGATTGGCTACCGCAATCAGCAATTCATCACCCACGACATGTCCCAAACTTTGATTTAAAGGTTGGAAATCATCCAGATCCACATACATAATAATCAAGGATTGAAGTCGATCATGTTGTATAGAAAAGGCGAGATCGAGTGCTTTTTCAAAAGCATGATGGTTCATTAATCCAGTTAAACTGTCATGGGTTTGTTGATGCGCTATATATTCTATATTTGCCCGTTGCTGGGTAATGTCTTGCTGAATGCCAATAAAATGTTTACATCTTTGTTGCTCATCAAACACCGGTGCGAGTACCAGTTGATTCCAGAACCAGCTACCGTCTTTGCGGTAATTCTTGATGGTGACCTGTATTTCTTGCTGATGCCGAATCGCATCTCGGATTTTATCGAGCGTTTCAGGATTGGTATCTGGGCCTTGCAGAAAACGGCAATTTTTCCCCATAATTTCTTCTTTTTTATAACCGGTCAGACTTTCAAAAGCAGGATTAATATATTCGATAGCCTGATCGCCGGAAGCTCCGGTTAAGATTATTCCATGAGGATTAGCATCCACACTACGTTTAAGAAGATGCAGCAACTCTTCGCTTACCCGCCGGTCCGTAATATTACGTGCGATACTAAATACGCCCACTACCTGTTGAGCTTGTTTAATGGGTAAATAAGTCAGATCGACCCAGTAGTTTTGTCCTAAACTATTAACTGCCTGTATTTCAAGATGTTGACCTTCACCTTGTACAGCTTGATCAAAAGCACTTTGCGTTATCGCCACGTATTCAGGACAAACCAACTGGGAAAAATGTAAACCTTTACTTTGTTCAAGATCAAGTTTAGTTAACTCTTTAGATGCCAGATTGTTATCAATAATGATACCGGCCAAATCATGTTCAAAAATGGTATCAGGATGAAACGTAAAGAAAGACCGATATTTATCATTCAGGGCTAAGGTCTGTTGACGCTCCTGATTCAAATCTATGCTTAAGGCAATGAGTGATGCAGCATGACGAAGTAATTTAATTTCAATTTTTGTAGGCATTTTAGCGAAGGGGTAATATGTCCCAAAAGTACCATATAATTTTCCCTTAGCATTAATAATAGGGGTGGACCAGCATGCATTGAAGTGATCATCTTGCATGAATTGTAGAAAAGAGGTCCAGTTTTCATGCGTAGCTAAATTTTCACAAATAATTAATTTTCGATGAAAAGCTGCGGCGCCACACGCACCGACATGAGGGCCTATTTTTAAGTCTTTCATCGCGGCTAGATAAGGATCAGAAAAATGCTGCGTGCCACTGATTAAATTTAAAGTTTGTTCAGCTTCGCAATATAACATTATAGATACCATTGACTCCGGTATCCGCGCTTCTAGCCATTGACTGACCGTATCAAAGATGATGCGTAGCTCAGCATGTTGACCAATTAAATCAAAAATAGTTTGAGTATCTAAATAATTTGCTGTTTGACTCATTCAAAATCGCATCCTTGAGTTGTGTTGCTCATATTTGATAGATTCCCCACCGCACTGCTTGCCTTAAAGCGCACCCAAATATTAATTATTAAATTTACTTTAACAATATAGCAAACTTGTGATCATCCTTACTTATGATTATCTATCAATTTTATAGATAGTAAACTTAAAATTATACAACCTGTGTAAATCATGAATAGTTTCCGACTAAAATAAATAGGGGTTAGCTTGGATGAGATCTAACTTAATATTTCGAAACTTCCAACTCAATATTTAAAAAGTTCAGCTTTTGATATAAAGATCCTAAGTAACTAAAATTATTCCATTTACTTTCATAAAGTGCTCACCCAAGATGAGTTTTTATTGGTGCTAAATTTACAAAAACTTATCAACATTCAATAGAGTTAAAAGATGAAAATTCTTCAAAGAAGAAGAAATCTCAAAAAATCATTTGCCTGTAAATTGCAATGCTAATTTAATGGAAGAACTTATCACCAATGGTACGACCCAGGATATGAAATTATTCCAGAATTAATTGATTATTAGATTTGAAATCTACTGAAAAATTATATGCTGACTAAAGGTATTCTTATGAAAAGCTCAGGAGACAAAACAAAAAATATCAGGCAAAGCGAATATTCCAAAGAAACACAATACAAAATCAAACAATAATCATGATTGGTATTAATATAAAATCAGATACTTAGTAGAAAATATAGTTGCAATATTGAGATAATAGACTGCTGTCGTAAATCCCTTTTATTTCTCCCTAAAGAAGAAAAATAAAGAGGGAGGTAATCATTATGAAAGAAGTTTAATTTCGAAATATTGCCATTCGATATGACAAGCCAAAACGACATTACGAGAATTCTGTTGCCGTAGCTTGTAGTCTTATTTGGTTGTGGTGATGAAATTTCAACAGACTTTATAGCCAATAAAAATCTGAAGCACATAATTTACAGGGCGATGATACTTTTAAATAAAGTACGACGCTACAAACTGAACTGGAGAAACCCTTTGCGTGCTGTTCACTATAAATTTTTGATAATTATATTGCTCATGCTTGCAGCGGGTTTTGCTTTATTTCGCTGGTGGCAGGGGCCACTGTTGCCAAGTTATACTGTTGCTTCAATGCCCTTGGTGCAAACCGTGGTGGCAACTGGACGAGTAGAGACGGTATCACGTGCGCAGATCGGCAGTGAAATTACCGGTGTAGTGCTGGAACGGTTGGTTCAGGAAGGTGACCAAGTTGCGCCGGGTGATCTACTTTTAGTGCTGAAATCAGATGATCTTACTACTCAAGTGCGACAGGCAGAGCTTGCACTAACAGAATTAGCTAGCAGTAGGCGTCCACAGACAGTAGCAGAATTGGCGACTGCTAAAGCTCAGCTGGAACAGGCTAGCCGCGAAGCAGCACGTAGACGCAATTTAGAAGCTGGCATATTGTCAGCAGAAGAAATAGAAAAAGCCGTTGAAGCGGAAAGAGTCGCTCGCAATAATTATGAAACGGCACGTTTAAAAGCCGCAGCACTGGCATCCGGTCAAGTAGAGGAAGCCAAACTTCGTGAGCAACTTGCTGCAGCACAGGCGCAATTGGCCAAGACGAAAATACGTGCTGCCGTATCAGGTAAGGTACTGACACGTGATGTAGAGCCGGGGGATTTGATCCAGCCGGGCCAGACCTTATTTACCATTGCACTGGATGGCAATACGGAAATTCGGGTGCCGCTGGATGAGCGCAATTTATCCCGGTTAGCCTTAAAGCAAAAAGCTGTTGTCATCGCAGATGCTTATCCGGATCAAACTTTTCCTGCTGAGATCAATTTTATTGCACCGAGTATTGACCCACAGCGCGGTACGGTAGAAGTCAGATTAACCGTTGATCCAGTTCCTGAGTTTCTGCGTCAGGATATGACTGTTTCGGTAAATGTCGAAACTGACCGACGTGAGCGAGCACTGGTGATCCCCAATGACGCTTTAAGTAGCATTAAAGGGAGCAAGGCAGTGGTGCGGCTGGTACGTGATGGAAAAATACAGCGTCAACAGGTCACTTTAGGCTTACGTGGACTGGCCATGTCGGAAGTAGTTTCAGGTTTAAGTCAAGGAGATCAGATACTGGCGGATGCCGAATCTACATTAGAAGATGGTGCACGAGTACGTTTGAATCCGCAAAAAACAGCATCAGTGAATCACGCTGATGATACAGATAGCAAAAATGAATTACCGGTGAAATTCGATTGAAAAACTTTTTCGGGCGGCTTTGGACGGAGTGGACGATCGCAATCAGTTTTTTGCGTGAGGGGCGTGCGCAGTCGATTATGATCACGGTGGGTGTCGCCGTGGGTGTTGCGGTGATCGTGTTCATTAGCGCTTTAATTCAAGGGCTACAGTCGAATATTGTCGAGCGCACTTTAGGGACTCAGGCGCATATCCGTTTGCTGTCACCGGATGAAGTGAACCAGATTGTGACGCCTGCACCCGGTACGATACAGCTATTGCAGGAAGATAAACGCGCACAGCGACTGCGCTCGATTAATAACTGGCAGCAAATTACCGAAACCTTGGATCAGTTGCCAGTATTGACCGCTGTATCACCTGTGGTGTCGGGGCCTGCCTTTGTACAGCGTGGTGATGCAGTCGAATCAGTCGCCTTGGTCGGTATTAACCTGGAACGTTATCAACAGATCATTCCCTTAAAAGAGTATTTAACCAGTGGTCAGCTAAGAATAGGCGCGGATGAGGTGCTGATTGGCAGTCAATTGGCCAAAGATCTGGGCGTACAAGTCGGTAGCAAACTGCGACTGGATACCGGTCAACAGAACAGTGCAGTGGTGAATATTTCCGGAATATTTGAATTGGGTGTGCGTGAACTGGATTCGCGTTATGTCTATCTGGATTTGAAACAGGCACAGTCCTTACTCAGTCTGCCGGGCGGCGTGACCGTAATTGATCTCACTATCGCAGATATTTTTGAGGCAGATAATGTAGCTGCACAGATAGGACGGCTGACTTCATTGAAAGCCGAAAGCTGGATTAAAACCAATGCACAGCTCATGAATGCAATTACCGCGCAGAGTCTATCGACCAATATGATTATTATATTTGTCGCAATTTCAGTGGCTTTTGGCATTGCCAGCGTAATGTCGGTCAGTGTGGTGCAGCGAACCCGGGAAATTGGAATTTTACGTGCAACCGGAGCGACCCGATCTCAAATCTTAAGAGTTTTCTTATTTCAGGGGGCAATCTTTGGCCTGCTCGGTTCGATTCTCGGCAGCGTGGTCAGTTATGGCTTAGTCTGGGTATTTAATAACTTTGGTCCAGGTTTGTTTTATATTCCGATCTCGATCAACCTGGTCATATTGGCGTTGTTGCTGGCTACATTGACCGGGGTATTGGCTGCGGCTGTGCCATCGCGACGGGCAGCGGCACTTGATCCCGTGGAGGCAATTCGTCATGTCTGATCAGTTTCAGGAAGTACTGCGTTTAGAGGCACTGCGTAAGTCTTATAATATTGGTCAGCCCAATGAAGTTGA
>JBLZXS010000115.1:0-9585 GCA_050285325.1 Acinetobacter sp. | reverse complement strand
TTCTAGACACAATAGGGAATTATCTAAACTGACATAGCCTACGCTATATTTGCAAAAGATGGATAGATCTCTAAATATCCTACAATCGAATCATGCATTATTGGCATCTCTAGGATGAGCGCAGATGTATGTGAGGCAGCTCCAAAATAAGAATATCTTATGTAAGGGGGCAGGAGTCAATCACCAAGTCCTAGAAAAGAAATACCTGATTTTTTATAATAATGGATTATGCTGTTTATCTTCAGCTCCTGCCCAAGGGTTTCAAGCTAAAAGGAAACTAATAATAGATTCCTTTTAGCTTAGATAACAATTAATGTGAACTAATGATTAAGCACATTGTTTAGGCTGTACCATATTCTTGATCGCTAGAACATCAGTCAAAATTTGATCTGAAAGCAGATTTTCGGCTTTAATTAAAGCCAAAACACTCTGGCCTGATTCATTGGCTTGTTTCGCAATACGTGTCGTTGTTTCATAACCTAAATAGGGATTCAGTGCAGTAATAATACCAATTGAATTTTCGACATTTGCCTGACAATGCTCAGCATTTGCACGTATATTTTCAATACATTTATATTGGAACATTTGCATAGCTTTTCCTAGCAAATCAATAGATTCGAACAGTTTGAAAGCAATTAAAGGCTCCATAGCATTTAACTGTAACTGGCCTGCTTCTGCAGCCAAAGTAATGGCTAAATCATTAGCAATGACTTGATAACATACTAAATTCATTGCTTCTGGAATAACTGGATTAACCTTACCTGGCATAATTGAGCTACCAGGTTGACGTGGTTCTAAATGAATTTCATTTATACCTGTGCGCGGGCCGCTAGAGAGTAAACGCAAGTCATTGGCAATTTTTGATAGTTTAGTGGCTGTACGTTTTAATAAGCTGGATAATAAAACGAAATCACCCATATCTGAAGTCGCTTCAATTAAATCAGGTGCGCTACTAATTTTTCGTTGCATAATTTCTGATAATGAGGCAATCGCATATTCACGATACTTCGCTTCGGTATTAATACCTGTGCCAATTGCAGTTCCCCCCAAATTCACGACACTTAAGGCATCCGGCATGATTTGATTAAGTTTGTTCAAATCATTTTGTAGCGTGGTTGCAAAAGCGCCAAATTCTTGACCTAAAGTCATCGGTACAGCATCTTGCAACTGAGTACGACCCATTTTTAAAATATGAGAAAACTCATCTGACTTATATTTAAAACTTTGAATTAAGTTTAAAAATGGGGTATTTAATTGATCTATTGCAGCAATTAAACCGATTTTAATAGCGGTAGGGTAAACGTCATTTGTGGACTGGGACATATTAACATCATTGTTTGGATGTAAATATTGATAGTCACCTTTTAAGTAGTCTAAATATTCTAAACCAATATTAGCAAGAACTTCATTAATATTCATATTGGTTGAAGTGCCGGCACCACCTTGAATCATATCTATCGGAAATTGATCATGGTATTTATAATCGAAAATTTGTTGGCAAGCATATTGAATTGCATTATTCTTATTTTCATCAAGCTTATTAAGTTTAAAGTTAGCATGTGCACATGCTGATTTAACCATTGCGAGAGCATTAATAAAAACAGGAAACTGACTTAGTTTATTTTGACTTAAATTAAAATTCTCTAATGCTCTTAAAGTTTGGATACCATAATAACAATGGGTAGGAATTTCTTTATAACCCAATAAATCTTTTTCAGTACGTGCATTGATCTTAATATTCATTTAAATAGACTCTAATTTTCAATAAATCCATATTAGAGTGCAGAATGTTTTTTTTCTAATGTAAAAAAATATTACTGCATGCATTTTTTGCATAATAGATTATAATTTATAAAAAGCATGTATTAAGGATTGATTATGACCTTGGAAATTCGATGGATTGAAGATTTACTTGCACTTGAGCAAGAAGAATCTATTTCCCAAGCGGCGGAAATACGACACGTCACACAATCTGCATTTACACGTAGGATTCAAAATATTGAAAACGCGTTGGGTTTCCAAATTTTAAAACGATATAGTAAAAATATTGATTTCACAGAAGCAGGTCAAGTCTTATTAGCATCTTCAAAAAACATAAAAAATCAGCTAGATACAACTATTAAATATCTTGAGAAAAATGTTAAAAACAACGAATTAACGGTCAAATTCGCAGTGTCCCATTCCCTAATTACACAGTTTTTCCCTCGCTTTATTCATGAATTATCAATCAACATGGAAGATTTAAAATTAGAAATTATTGCTGCTAATCTCAAACAAGGAATGCGCTTACTTAAAGATGGTTCGTGTGATTTTTTAATTGGTTATTGTGATCAAAAAACTTTACAACAACTTGATTTATCTTTTTTCGTATTCCATAAAATTTTTGAAATGGAAATACTGCCTATAACTGCATTAAATGATGATGGTACTCCTAAATACTCATTTGAGCAGATATTTCCCTTGTTAGCTTATAGTAAACAAGCATACTTAAGAAACTGTGTTGATGAAGCGATTGAAAATAAATTAGATTATCGAACTTTATACGAAACAGATAATGCAAGTGATTTAAAAGAGTTAGTTTTACAAGGTTTAGGTATCGCATGGTTACCTAAATTACTGGTTGAAAAAGAGATTGCTGATAATAAATTAAAAATAATCGATTGTAATCAATATAATTTATTTCAAGATGTATATATTATTAGGCGTGAAATGGCGTTCTCAAATAAAATTAATTATATTTGGAATACATTAACAAATCAGTCTAAGGAAAGTTAAACTATGTGCTTGATCGTTGAATTCATCTAAAATATTTAGATATGTTTTAAATATGTGAAAGAAATTTTTTTGATATTTAATTTGAGTGATCTAAATGATTTTAGATCTTTTTTTATTTATAAATATTTGATTTTAAATATATCCGGCTCGGTTTTTAAATAAAATATCTTCAATAATAAAAGGTGATCTTTAGAAACATATAGCACAATAAATATATGCTAATTGTTTTAAAAATCACCTTTCAATGTTACTTGTTGAATGGGTTACTTCATTAATTTTATATACACCTTACTGAAGTCCCTTAATTATTATCAGCCAATCGATTTGCAGGGATAAGGGTGTCAACAACAACACCTTCTTCTTCAGGAAGATCATGTTTATTGCCTTCAGTACGGGCAATCACCGCTGTAGCGATACTATTTCCAATAACATTGGTGGCCGTGCGGCCCATATCTAAAAATTGATCAACAGCCAAAATTAATAAAATACCCGCTTCAGGAAGTTTGAACATAGCAAGAGTTGAAGCAATTACTACGATAGATGCACGAGAAACTCCAGCAATCCCTTTACTGGTAATCATCAATGTGAGTAATATCAAGGCTTGTTGGGCAAAACTTAAATCAATATTATAGGCTTGCGCAATAAACAATACCGCAAACGCCATATACATCATCGAACCATCAAGATTAAATGAATAACCCAATGGAAGAACAAAGCTGGTAATACGTTTTGGCACACCAAACTTATCTAAAGCTTCCATGGTTTTTGGGTAAGCCGATTCACTACTGGCGGTTGCAAATGCCAACATGGTCGGTTCTCGTACCACTCGCATTAATCTGAAAACATCTTTTTTCAAGAAGATATAACCGAAAGCAATTAAAATTGTCCACAGGGTCAGCAATCCCACATAGAACTGTCCAATGAAAATACTGTAATCAAGAATTAACTTCGGTCCTTGAACAGTAATGGCTGAGGCAATTGCTGCAAAAACTGCAATAGGGGCAAAAGCCATCACATAATCGGTGATACGGAACATGACTTTACAAAGTTCATCAATAATTCGGCCAATTACTGTAGCTTCACTATGGTGCTGAACATAAGCTAGTGCTGAACCAAAGAAAATTGAAAAAACTAAAATTTGTAATATTTCATTATTCGCCATCGCTTCAGCAAAACTGCGCGGGAAAATATGCGTAATAAATGTTTCTAAGCTTAGACTGGTAGCACTCACCCCTACATCTACTACCTCTGTCGGGATGCTCAGATTCATGCCCGATCCTGGCTGGAACAAATTTGCTAAGCCCATTCCAAGCAAAAGTGAGATAAACGATGCACCAATAAACCAACTCATCGCTTTTAGTGTAATTGACCCCAAAGAAGAGGATTTGCCCATTGAGATTAAACCAGAAACAATTGTTGCAAATACTAACGGTGCAATAATCATTTTAATTAATCTTAAGAATACATCGGTAACGATCTTGAAGTAGGCTGCAATTTCCGTTATTTGAGCAGTCGTTAAAATATTATGAAAGGCCCAACCAACGAGTATTCCTAAGGTCATTGCAAGCAGAATATATTTGAGCAATTTTTTCTGGTTCATAAAAATAGTTCCTTCTTTAATCTTCTTTGCATCAAGTTTATTGCTTTAATAGCAAGGCATTGATGACATTCCATGTTGATCAATTTATATAGGCTTTGTTTTAAGAAGCTGGGTGCAAAATCATTGACTAAGCAATTAACTGCAGCAAGTGTCACTTTTTTTCGGGGAAAACGATAATGCAAAATTTAATTATGCTATGCAAAAAATGCATGAAATTATTATTTAATTTTAATTTATAAAGATGAATATTATTTTTGAACCAGAAGCAGTATTTGATTTATTTTCTTTTAATTTTCAATATTTAAGAAGTTTAATTCTTAGTTATAATTCAACTTTTATCGAAGCAATTAGCACAGGAAACTTAAACAATGAACCAATTACTATTGTAAATAATACATATGAAGCTAATCCAAAAGTTATGCTGTCAGCAGCAAATGTTAATTTAAAATTATTCCCCACAACGGTAAATATTCAATAATAAGCATAGAACATGAACACTCATAAAAAGTGCTATACGTTCGAAGTACATCCCAAAACGCATCCCTTTTTAGGTTCATCTTTCATGTCTTTGGTACCTTCAAATCACTTGTCTATATCGTATTCGAAAGCGATAAAAGCGATATTATGCTTTTGGGCAAAGCGAATGTTTTCTTGCTTACGAATTAAATATTCTTTAACAGGATAAATGTTTGGATTGTAGGTGACTCTACCCGCGACAAAAATCAAGGTACTGCTGCCCGGGCCGAATTTGAATATGCACTGAGCTTTATGGCAATGACACGCTAGATGCAAGTGAGAATTTGCTATCCGGCACAGAGACTGAATTGAGCAATATCATTGAACCGAATAAGTCTTTCATTTTATTGATTGAAGTTGAAGTTTCATCAACGGTCAGCGATGGTATGAGCAGTCAAGTTAAGTTGATTGCCAAGTCGGATAATATCGGGAAAGATATGATATTAGTTGATTTAAGTAATGCTGACTTGATTACGGTCAGTCCAAATCAGTTAAAAATTCTGAGTCTAATTTATCGAATTATAGTGAAGAACAGCGGCAGTACGGCATTAAGTAATATAGTAATTAACGATGCGTATCCCGCTTATACCCAGTAATTGGTATTAACTGGTATATTGCTAATCGTGGGAAGTAATGGTCAAAACATTACCGATATTAGCAACAATAAAATTGAAGATGATGGCACAGCTAAAATTAAGACGATTTTAAAAGAGCTGTTATCACAGCAGGAAAAATCGCTGTATTTTGGCATTAAAATGCAATGATATAAGTCTTTGGCGAATAACGTAAAATTTAATTTCATATAATTCAATTTTCATCTGATTAGGATTTGCTGACATTTCACCAAGGTAAGCAGATAAAGATACAAGCTAAAGCCACAAAGTGTTCATTGTTTCGCTTTAGCTTGTCATCACGCCTCGCAATTTCTTGAAATTATTTTACGTCACGTTATTTAGGTTAAATAAATATTGATCTATATGATTATTTATTGATTTAGTAATTGATTTGTTTGATATTTTATTTTTAATTTTTTTATAAATATATTCCCGCTAGTTTCACAAAAAATTCACCCCTTTATCATTATTATTTTAATTAGATTATCAGGCACCAGCTGCTTAACACGGTTCTAGTTCCTTTAAATTCACTGAAATTAAAGGAGGGGGAATACCAAATGTTTTCATGTTTAAAAGAGTTATTCTGTTTACATGTTTATGAGTATGAACAGGATGAGAAAGGTAATGTGATTAAAGTGTGCCGAAAGTGTGGCAAAACGCATAACAGAATATTGGCCTAAACCTCTTTAGCTGAAAGTATTACGGCAAATGCCTATCGCATCTCCATGTTGGTAGGCTTTTTTTATTTAAGCTCTATTTAGAGTGACCAATTTTTGCGAAAACAAGACTCATCCGAACCTAGCTACTAAACATAAATAAATTTGAAGCTCCGATAGGTAGCATAGCTTCAATCCTGACTCTGTAATACCTGGTTTAAAATCAGGGGAAAAATTATTTTAAAAATTGTCAGCGCAAGACTTGGATTGATAGGTGATACTAAAATGCCAGTCTATATAAACTGGCATTCTTCAATTCAACTAAATAGAGTCTATGCTCTCAAATAGCTTTGAGATTTAAGACAAGCCACTCAGAGTGGTCATGACATTATATGACTATAATGTCTTCCATTCTCTTCTAGCATCTTCTGAATTTTTATTCAAAATTACGTTATTGTCTTTGATTTCATTGACCCAACTTAGCGGAATAATATGATGTTCATTATTTTCGTCATCACTTCTTGTCAATTTAATTGAATCTTGACCTTCTAAATGATCGACCTTTCCTATTTCAGTACCGCATGAAGCAATGACTGAAGCATGTTCTTTAATGTCATTTGGATTGAAATTAGTCATTATAATTGCCTATTTATAGGAAGTTGAGATAAACAGTCTACGCAATAAAAAATTGGGAATGTGTAAGGGTTATCAGGCTTTGAGTTTTTATCGGTTAACAATGTAAATTATAAAAAACAAATGAATACTTAATAAAACAATTGAATTTTTTTGAGGTAAAGGACTTAAATCTATTGATGTCAGAATTTACAAATTAGATTTAAATGTATTCAAGAATAATCTACAAAAATTAAAGCTTATAAATGCATACGTTTTTATTAGAGGTTTTAGATAAATTTAAGGTAAGTCATTAACTTCATATACTTAATTCTGTTACAGAACTCAAGAAGCGTAAAAAGAGACTAGCAACCCATTATTGGGGTTATGTAATCTTTTGCCAACAGTGCTGGTTAAAAATTAGGCAAAATGAAAGTTTTCTTAATGTTATTGATACTCTCAGCACAAAAACCATCCCCAATTTCTGTGGATAAAACTGCGGGGAACTGACCTTGTACTTTATATACTTAGATCAATGATGAGCCTTTGGACCTAAAATCTCCCCCTGAAACGAGATCAGGGGGGAGATTATTTTTTTAATTTTTAATAAGACTCAGGCAAACATTTAAAAATAGATTCAGCAGTTAAAATTAATGCCCTTACTACTTAATTGATGACTAGTTGGCAGATTATTTTACAGAAGGTTCTGAACTAACAGGCTGTTGGCTAGCAGAATTAGGGTTAACTGATTCATACATCGGGCGCTTATCAGGTGTTGCGTCAACTGGTGATATGCGCCAAATTGTATTACCCACATCATCGGCAACCAAAACAGCACCTGAAGAATCAACGGCTACACCTACAGGCCGCCCCAGCGCCTCACCTTGATCACTTAAAAAGCCAGTCAATAGATCTTGTGGTTGACCGGAAGGCTGACCATTTTGAAACGGTACAAAAATGACTTTATAGCCACTATGCGGTTTACGATTCCAAGAGCCATGCTGACCAATCAGCGCACCACCATAATATTGTGGCATTAATTTGGCAGTATAAAAGGTCAGACCTAACGATGCCGTATGGTTGCCCAAGGCGTAATCAGGCTTAACCGCGCGTGCAACGAGCTCAGGTTTTTGTGGTTTCACCCGCGTATCCACATGCTGACCATAATAACTATATGGCCATCCATAAAAAGCGCCGTCTTTAACTGATGTCAGGTAATCAGGCACCAAATCATTGCCAATTTCATCACGTTCATTTACCACCGTCCATAAAACGCCACTTTGCGGTTGCCAAGCCATACCATTGGGATTACGTAATCCCGTCGCAAATGATCGTGCTTTACCACTGGCAATATCAAACTCCATAATCTGTGCGCGGCCCGTTTCTTTGTCCAAGCCATTTTCAGCCACGTTACTGTTTGAACCCACAGTAATATAGAGTTTGGTTCCTGCAGGGTTAGAAATGACATTTTTGGTCCAGTGGTGGTTTAATTTACCACCCGGCAGATCCAATACTTTGCTGCCACTTTGCGTAATTTGAGTTGTACCTTCTTGATAAGGAAAGCGCATAAGCGAGTCAGTATTGGCCACGTAAAGCATATTGCCGACCAGCACCATGCCAAACGGAGAGTTTAAATTTTCAATCAGGACGGTTTTTTGATCAGCGACACCATCGCCATTGCTATCACGAAGCAGGTGAATACGATTGGCACTTGGATGCGATGAGCCTGCACGCTTCATCACCAGTTTCATAATTTTGCCTTTAATGCCCTTGCTGTCATCAGGCTTAGGTGGAGCATCTGTTTCGGCCACCAGTACATCGCCATTAGGCAACACATACAGCCAACGTGGATGCTGCAATTCTTTTGCAAATGCCTGTACTTTTAAACCCTTAGCAGGAGTTGGCATAGTATCTGTGGGCCAGCCTTTAGCAGGGGCTATATTTACGGTAGGTAGCAAACTTGATTTGGGTTCAGGCAGGTGAGGTTGGGGACCATAACTATCTGTGATGGGATATTTGGATGATTGGGCGCATCCTGTTAAGACTAATACAATTGCAGAGCCCGCAATGGGCAGTAAAAATCGAGCAGACATTTTTTATCTCCATTTATTTTTTGCCGCAATGTTTCTATCTTACTGTCAGGTATAAAGCTAAGATTTGCTTTAGTCTTTTGGTAAACAAATAATAATCTGGGGAAATAGACGCTAATCTAATTTTTCTTATGTCATGTAGGTGGGGATTATGACAGGTCATTTTTAATAAATGGCTTGAATCGCCAGATGAATCAGCCTATGAAATTTTTTGACAAGTTTGTGTGTTCTGCAATGGTAGGAACCTGGGTTAAGTTTTTTATTAGGCAATACCTTTTAGCTAACTCAAGCATAGAAGATGAAATGTTATTCCTCTGTGCTTAGCGGATCATCTCAGGTTACTTGTTGAAATACTTTTGTGGATCTAAGTTCTGAATGCATGATCCAGTTGATTGGGCTGTTCGATATAAAATTGATGATTAATAAAACACAAGTATGTCGAGGGAAATAAAAACCTCTTAATATTTAAATAGAACTATTTCTGCATCTCTAAAAAACTCGCAATAACTTTCTGCAAGAAAAATCTCAGCTTCTTTTTGGCTGGTAAAAATTTTTGACCGGTCTTCATCAGTTGTCCAGTGCCATTGGCTATATATCACAAAATGCAATTCTGCTATGTCCCAACTCTGCGAGTCATTAAACTGATCAAGGTAAGTTAAAAAATTTCCATCCTTTTTTATGCAATAGAGCGCCATCTGCTTTTCACCTCATCTAAGGTAAAA
>JBLZXS010000114.1:0-10504 GCA_050285325.1 Acinetobacter sp. | reverse complement strand
AGTTACCGCGATGGTGGCCTGATTGACTATCACATTGACTTGCCGTTTGAAAGCCAAGGTATTGTATTGTATCCGCATTTTACCGACAGTATTACCCCTGGCTGGTTCGATAAAATATTGAAAAAGCGTAAGGCCAATCCTGAAAATCAGGCACGAACTTTACTGATTTCACCTTCACAAGAATATTTGCAATCCTTACCTTTGGGTCGCTTACCAGATCGTAAGGATTTCACCTTAAAAGGTTTAAATCAGAAACAGCGCATCCAAATGTGGAACCAATGCGTGGCAGAAAGCCAGCGCTTGGGCGATGAATTTCTCGAAATGGTGGAAAAACAAAATTTCCCGCAATTTATACGAGATTTATAAAGCCGTTTTAGGCTGCCGTCCGTATAGCCTGAGCTGCGCTTTTGGTTTTAAATCTGCAGCCTTTTCAATTCTTTCGATTCTATAGAAATAGATCAGGGTATTTTTAAGCTTTCACATTGCAAAGAGATCAAGCGCAATTATGTAGATGCGGCGTATATTTTTTTCTCAAAGCAGTGCTAATCACGTACACTATGCGATGGCGATTTTCATTCGCTCTTTTTAATTTTGAACATATTTTTGGTGAAATTCTCATGAACAACGTGCAATGGCTCGATGAAGTAAAATTTAACGAACAAGGTCTGATTCCTGCCATTGCACAGCATCATCAAAGCGGCCGTGTATTGATGGTCGCGTGGATGAACCGTGAAGCTTTAGCCTTAACTGCAGAAAAAAACCAGGCGGTTTATTTCTCCCGTTCACGCCAAAAATTGTGGCATAAGGGTGAAGAATCAGGTCATTTCCAAACCGTGCATGAAATTCGTCTGGACTGCGATGCCGACGTGATCGTGTTGCAAATTGAACAACATGGCGGTATTGCCTGCCATACCGGACGTGAATCGTGTTTCTATCGTAAATTAACGAAAAATGGCTGGGAAATTGTCGATGCGCAATTAAAAGATCCAAGCCAGATTTACGCTGAAAAATCTGCCAATCCGCATACCATTACCATGAATGCCTCGACGGCCCAATCTGAACAAGTGGAAGTTTTGGATTATTTGGGTCAGATGATGGCAGAACGTAAAAAAGCCGATCCTGATTCCTCTTATGTGGCCAAGTTGTATCACAAAGGCTTAAACAAGATTTTAGAAAAAGTCGGTGAAGAAAGCATCGAAACCATCATTGCAGCGAAAGACTTTAAAGCCGAAGCGCATGAAGACAATAAAAACGATTTAATTTATGAAGTGGCAGATTTATGGTTCCATACCATTGTGATGTTGGGCTATTTCGACCTTGAACCTCAATTGGTGCTCAACGAGCTCGCACGTCGCCAAGGCTTATCTGGCCTGGTTGAAAAAGCCAATCGTCAACATTAAGCCCATGACTGTGTCTGATTCGAAAAAACCGAGCGCCACCTATGAGCAGGCCATTGCCATAGACAATGCGCGTTTAGGCAAATCCTTTAAAGTGATTGCCTATGCAGGCACAGGTAAAACTACGACTTTACAAATGATCAGTGATGCCATGCCCGAGCGGCGTGGCATGTATCTGGCGTTTAACAAAGCCATTGCTAGCGAGGCGCAAAGTAAATTTCATCGCAATGTCGACTGTCGCACCTTTCACTCGCTGGCTTTTCGTAGTGCGCCGCGTGGCGTGACTGACAAACTGCGGCTGCCACGTTTAAGCCCGAGTTTTATTGCCAAAGAATATCGCCTGCAACCGATTACCCTGCGCCGGATGATGGGCGGGCGTTATGAAAAATATGTGATGATGCCATCGCGTCTCGCCAGTCTGGTGGCCAATGCGGTGAGCTATTTCTGCTCGACCAGTTCGCAATATCCTGCACCCCGCCATCTGCAGGCACCGAGCTGGTTGCATCCCGACGATATTGCTGAATTGCAAACACATCTTTATCCAGCGGTTGAACGGCGCTGGTTAGAGTCGATTGATCCCAATCATCAAGCCGGCATTGGTCACGATATTTATCTGAAACTTTGGGCTTTGTCTGAACCCAATATCCCCGCAGATTATGTGTTATTTGATGAAGCACAAGATGCCGATCCATTGATGCTGGGAATTTTGCTGCGTCAAAGAAATACCCAAGTGATTTATGTGGGAGACGCGCATCAACAGATTTATGCCTGGCGCGGTGCGGTGAATGCCATGCAGCAACTGCCCTTGCCCGAATCTCGCTTGACCACCTCGTTTCGTTTTGGCGAAGAAATTGCCTTGAATGCCAATGCCATTCTAGGTGCCTTAAATGAAACAGTGCCTTTGCTGGGCAATCCGCATCTCAACTCTAAGGTAGTGAATAAACCGCATACCAAACAACGCGATGCGATTTTATGCCGCACCAATGCACGCGCGATGGAATTATTGCTTGCCGGTTTATTGCACGGCGACAAGGTCAGTTTGCAAGCCGATCATGTCAAACTGAATCGTTTTGTCGATGCAGCCAGTATGCTGAAACAAGGTCGCCGGGTCACCGATGTTCCGGAACTGGCCTGGTTTAATTCTTGGCATGACGTGCATGAATACTGTGAAACCAATGATGGCAGCGATATTAAACCTTTGGTGAAACTGGTCGATGATCACGGTACAGATCCATTAAAAAGAGCCTTGGCGAAAATCACTCCAATTGAGCATGCCGACTATATTATCTCTACAGCCCATAAAGCCAAAGGCCTAGAATGGGATCGCGTGCATATCGAAGATGATTATCAATTTAAGGCCAATGAAAAAGACCATAAAATTAGTGACGAAGAGTTAAGATTACTTTACGTTGCCTGCACACGTGCTAAAGTGAGTTTAAATATTCACCACATTTACGATCTGGTACAGCAACTCAAAAAGCAAATGCCATTATCGTTGCGTAAGGCTGTGGGAGAATAAATTCAGCTCATTTAAAAATGCAGGTGTTTTATGAAAATCGAATCCGTTCAACTCAAACACACCCTTCATTTTGCTGACCTCAAGCTGAAATTTAATGACAAACCCATTATTCTGATTCTAGGCGATCAAAGCTCGGGCAAAACTGCGATTTTAAAATTCACCTATCAAGCCCTGACCTGGTTTGCCGCACGTTATAAAGACTTTCGTACCCCAGGCTTGGTGATGCTTGATCAGGACATCATGTTTACCCGCCTGCAATCCAAAATTGATATTCGGGTTCGCATTCCCAATGATATCGGGACTTTAACCGAAGCCAGCGAAGCACAAGACAAAGCTCTTTGTTATTGCGACTGGCAACTGTATAAAACCTTGAATAGTCACGGTATTGGTACCAGCAAAGCAGAAACCCAACAACTGGAAAACTTGGTCGAACTTTATCAAAATGCGATCAAACATGATCAGCTGCAAGGCTTACCGCTCATTGCCTATTATCCTGCGGAACGCTTTGTCAATGAAATGAATATTCTGAGCAAGAATAATCCGGGCATTTTCCAAAGCTCACATGCTTATGAAATTTCTGCCATTCCCTACACCACCTTTAACCGTTTTTTTGAGTGGTTGCGTGAAATTAGTGATATTGAAAATGCGCAGATTGCCCAGCTGTTTCAACAGCTGATATCGAATCCAGCTGTGCAGAAAAATAAAGATAACGATTTTCTGCAACAATTGGTGCAGGCTCAAAAACAAATGAATGCACCGAGTCTGGATGCTTTAAAACAGGCTTTAAGTACGGTCATTCCTGCTCTAGAAAATATTTACGTGCAATACCAACCCAAATTACAGCTGATGGTGAGCTATCAGGGCAAAACCATGCTCTATCAGCAACTTTCCAATAGCGTCAAAAACTGGATTGCCTTGGTCGGAGATATTGTACGGCGTTTATGTCTGCTCAATCCGAACAGTTTATATCCCTGTCTTGAAGGGGATGGGGTGTTACTGATTGATTCAATTGATCATCAGCTCGATCAAAATACCGCGCAAGTCATTTTACAGCGCCTGCATCAGACCTTCCCGCGACTGCAGATTATTGCTACCGGTAATCGTAGTGAATTACTGGAGCACGCTGCAGACTATCAATGTTTAAAACTTGAAAATAAACAAATTTTCGATATGCAGTTGCAACCTTTAAAAGCCAAGTTTGATCGCATTTATGAAAACCTGGTTTTTAATGAAGAAGTGATTGAAACCGATCCATTGCTTGAAACCGAACCAGACAGCATCACGCCGCAAACCCTGTTGCAACAGATCCAACAGCATTTAAGCAGGGAGCAACAAACTGAATTGCTTCGTTTAATCAGCGAGCAAAACGATACTTCCTCACCGCACTCCTTACCCTGAAAAAAACATGGGACTCAATAAAAAACATTCGATATTTTAAATATTTATTTTTAAATTTTCATCTGTGCAAACACTCAACGCCCAGAAAGACATCTACGGCGTATAATAAGTTCATGTGTGCGCAAAAAGAATTGATGTTGTTTTACTCATGTAATAAAATCAAGTATCTTTAAAGTTTTATAGTAAAATCCGATTTTACTATTGCTTTTTACAAGTTGCGCAACACAGCTTGTCTTTCAGTTTTTTGAATTCAATTTGGCTTTCAAGATTGAGAAGTTTGGATTGCTCCTTGTAATCCTGTAGTCCTTGAAAGATAAGATTCACCCTTAGGTTGTACCAACCTAATCACGACAATGGATATCAGTGTGCTACCGATTATTATATTGTTACCGTTAGTACTAGGCACCACCCTTGTCTCGTGGCTGAAAAATTTTTCACGCGAGGTAACAGCTTTAGCGGCCATTGCTGTCAGTCTAAGCAGCCTGATTTTGTTACTGACTCAAGCCAAATATGTCTTTAATGGTGGAACCATCATGCAGAGCTGGTCATGGTTACCCCAGTTAGGCATCGATTTAAGCTTTCGTCTGGACGCCTTGGGCCTGTTATTTGCTTTGCTGATTAGCGGGATCGGGACGCTGATTTATATTTATGCTTATTATTATTTAAGTCCAAGAAATTCTCTCAGCAAGCTTTACCTGTTACTCATGCTTTTCATGGCCGCCATGCTCGGCATATCGCTGTCGAATAATTTAATTTTATTGCTTATTTTTTGGGAACTCACCAGTATTTCATCCTTCCTTTTGGTTGGCTACTGGAGCAATTACGAAGCTGCGCAACGTGGCTCGCGTATGGCGCTCACCATTACCGGTATGGGCGGTCTGTCGATGCTGGGTGGCTTTATTCTGCTTGGTCAAATTACGGGAACCTACCAGATAGACCAAATTTTAATGATGACAGAGAAAATTCAAAGTCACTCGCTGTTTGTTCCCACTTTATTGTTTATTTTAATGGGTGCATTTACAAAAAGCGCCCAGTTCCCGTTCCATTTTTGGCTGCCGAATGCCATGGCAGCACCTACACCGGTATCGGCATACTTGCATTCGGCCACGATGGTCAAAGCCGGGATTTTCCTGCTGGCACGTTTTACCCCGATTTTTGTCGGTGCAGCGCTTTATCACAACATTGTCACTTTTGTGGGATTATTTACCCTGTGTATGGCGGCCTTTTTTGCCATTTTCAAAGAAGATTTAAAAGGCTTACTCGCCTATTCCACCATTAGTCATTTAGGTTTAATTGTCTGCCTGCTGGGGGTTGGATCCCCCCTGGCAATTGCTGCAGCCATTTTCCACATCATTAACCATGCAACCTTTAAAGCGGCATTGTTCATGCTTGCCGGGATTATTGACCATGAAACCGGAACCCGCGATTTACGCAAGTTAAATGGAATCTGGCAACTGCTGCCGTTTACTGCAACTTTGACCATGATTACCGCTGCATCTATGGCAGGGGTTCCGCTGACCAACGGTTTCTTGTCCAAAGAAATGTTCTTTACTGAACTGCTGGCCAATCTCTCTGGACCAGTAATGATTTTCTCGGCAGTTATGGCCACACTGGCAGGGATCTTCGCAGTCGCTTATTCGGTACGTCTGGTTCATGGGGTCTTTTTTGATGGCCCGCTAGGACGACAAGTTCCCAATCAAAATGCCCATGAACCGCCTTTTGGCATGCGTGCGCCTGCGGTTCTGCTTGCTGTGTTATGTATTTTAGTCGGTCTGGCTCCTGCCCTTTTGGTTGAAAAAATTGTCAATTCAACCGCCCGTGCCAGCACTCAACTCCCTGACTTTGCAGGCACACATTTAGCCATTTGGCATGGCTTCAATGCACCTTTAGTAATGAGTATTATTGCCCTCTTGGGTGGGGTGATTTTCTATTTTGCTTTGGCCAAAAACGGTAAAATTCGCGAGATTGATTTAGATCTGAGCTTGGGACAATTCCAAGGCAGAATCTTGTTTGATTTATTTCTCAAATATCTATTACTCAATTCACGCAAGTTCAAACGTAAAACTGAAAATGGTTCCCTGCAAACCTATTTAATCTGGATTGTATTATTTAGCGCGGCATTGCTTGCCATGCCGCTGATCAATCAAGGACTCAGCACCGGTACGCGTGAATTAACCCACGCTCCTGCGATAGCGATTGTGTTGTGGTTACTCTTATTCTCCGCCTGCTGGATGATGTTGTGGTTCCATCATGAACGGATTAAAGCAGTACTAATTAGTGGTGCAGTCGGTTTAGTAGTAACCATGGTTTTTGTGACCTTATCTGCCCCCGATTTGGCCTTAACCCAAATTACCGTTGATGTGGTCACCACCGTACTCTTGCTGATGAGCTTATCTCTGCTACCGCAGCTTACGCCTTATGAATCCAGTGTTTCTCGCCGTTGGCGTGATGCGCTGATTGCCATTGGCGGCGGTCTCGGTATGGGCTGGATTGCATGGCTGATTTTAACCCGTGATCACAACTCGATTTCATGGTTCTTCATGCAGCAATCCATTCCACTGGGCGGTGGAACCAATGTCGTGAATGTGATTCTGGTCGACTTCCGTGGTTTCGATACCTTTGGTGAGATTACCGTACTCGGGATTGCCGCCATTGGTGCCTTGTGTTTAATGGATGGCATGCGTACCCACGGTACCACCATTACCCAAGGCTTAACCTACCGCTTCAACCCTTCTCCATTGATGTTCCGTATTACCGCATCTTGGGTCTTACCTTTAGCCTTAGTGGTAAGTTTATATATCTTCCTGCGCGGTCATAACTTACCTGGGGGCGGCTTTATTGCCGGCTTGATTACCTCACTGGCTTTAATTATCCAATACATTGCACTCGGTCAAGATCAGGCAGAACAAATGCTGAAAGCCAAATCCGGACGTTTATACGAAATCTGGATTGGTTCAGGTTTAGTCATTGCAGGACTGACCGGACTCGGTGCATGGTTCTGGGGACGTCCATTCCTCACCAGCGCACACATTTACATCTCACCGCCTATTTTAGGTGAAATTCACCTGGCTTCTGCTGCGCTATTTGATGTCGGGGTTTATGTGACTGTAGTCGGCGCAACCATGCTAATGATTTCAGTCTTAGGTGACTCTCGTCACTCCAGCATGGCTGGCCCAGTATTGAAGGGAGAATAAAATGATCAGTCTCGAATTTTTACTCGCCTCTGCTATTGGACTGCTGACCGCAACGGGAATTTATCTTATTTTACGTGCCCGTACCTTTCCCGTGGTTTTAGGTTTGGCCATGATTGGATATGCAGTCAATTTATTCCTGTTTGCCATGGGACGAATTCAGGTCAATGCACCTGCTGTGCTGACTGAAACCACCAAGGCAACCGATCCCCTACCCCAGGCTTTAGTTTTAACCGCGATTGTGATTGGCTTTGCAACCACCGCTTTTATTATACAGCTGGCTTTACGCAGTCGTTATGAAACGGGAACAGATCATGTCGACTCCAAAGAAGATATTGTTCCGATTGACCCGCGTGAGGATGAGCCTTAATGAATGCTGTCATCCAGTTTTGGGCTGAACACACCCCTATTTTTAGTATTTTAATTCCAGCTTTTACTGCATTTTTATTGGTACTTTTGGGAAATCCAGGCGCAGGCGCGTTATCGAGGGATTGGCGTCAACCTTGGCGTCGGGGAATTAGTTACGTTTCATCAATTCTAGGCCTCGTTACGGCAATTATTTATTTAATATTTGCCAGCAGCGGTCAAATCAGTATTTATAGTTTAAGTGAATGGTCTGCACCGTTTGGAATTGTCTTGGTTCTAGACCAGCTTTCCGCATTGATGATTGTGCTGACCTATGCTTTAGCGACGCCTATTTTATGGTTTGCCAGTCATGAATGGGATACGCGGGGACGTTATTTCCATGCCATGTTCCATTTTTTGCTCATGGGCTTGTGTGGCGCATTCCTGACAGGCGACTTATTTAATCTCTTCGTATTCTTTGAAATTTTGTTGATGGCATCTTACGTTCTGCTGGTACATGGACAAGGCAAGGCACGCTTTCAACTGGGCATTCATTACGTCACCATTAACCTGCTGGCCTCCGCTCTGTTCCTGATTGGCCTAGGCATCATCTATGGCAGCGTCGGCAGCTTAAATATGGCCGATGTCACGCGCCTGATTCCGTTACTAGAACCTGATCAGCACAAACTCGCGGTCGCAGGTGGCTTACTGTTATTTGTGGTTTTCGGGATTAAAGCGGCCATGTTGCCGGTCGGTTTCTGGTTACCGAAAACCTATGCCGTGGCAACCACGCCTGTCGCAGCAATTTTCACCATTATGACTAAAGTCGGCATTTATGCGATTCTCAGAATTAATGGCACCATTTTTGAAGATGATTTAAGCCAAAGCATTTTGGCAAGCTGGTTACTGCCAATTGGTTTAATCACCTCTATTTACGGGGTAATCGGGGCGATTGGAGCAGAACGCTTGCGTCGTTTCGTCGGTTTTATGATTTTGTCTTCGATTGGAACCATCTTAATCGCGATTTCACTGTTTAATACTTTGGCATGGGCTGCAGCCCTTTATTATTTAGTGCATAGCACCCTGATTGGCGCTGCATTTTATTTGCTCTCTGGCTGGATTACGTCACAACGTGGAACATTCAAAGACCATTTCAATATTGCACCGCAAATGAAACAGCATAAAGTGGTGTCCTTAACCTTCTTTTTAATTGCCTTGATGATGGCGGGTTTACCTCCATTCAGCGGTTTTTTAGGTAAAGTCTTTATCTTGCAGGCCACCTCACATTCACCTTATCAACTGGTAATTATTGTGGTTGTGCTGATTGTCAGTTTACTCAGTATTATTGCATTTACCCGGATTGGCTTTGTGCTGTTTTGGCGTGCAACCACCCCCGAAGATAATCCAGATACGGATGAATTTAAGGCCTATCAGGCACTCCCCGAGCAATCGCCTGCGCGAAACGACAAAACCATCTATTTACTGCTTTCGGGTTTAGTCATCTATATGGTGTGTGCCAGCCCTATTCAGCAATACATGTTTAAAACGGCTGAACAAATACAGAATAATGCCTTGTATGAAGGGATTATTTTACATAAAGATAACCTCAATCAAGTGATTAGCGTTCAACCCTATGATCCTGAAAACCTGCCTGAAACCAAATATGGCGGTGAAACCGTTGATCCGAATGCACACCTTATTCCTTACATTATTTCGGAAGATACTTTAAAAGGTGAGCACATTTCGGAATATAAGCGCCGCCAAATTGAACAGCAGCATATGCAGGAACCGGTGGATGCGGATGATGCCAAACTCAAACCTCAGGAGCCTTAACCATGCAAAAAACATCGTTCTGGGAAAACTGGCTACCGCATCCCTTTGTATCTGTGATTGTGGCTTTAAGCTGGATTATGCTGACGCATAGCCTCGATTCAGCAACAGTATTTATGGCTTTGTTGCTTGGGATTCTGATACCGCGAATGGTCAAACCATTTATTACCCGTACCCCGGATATTAACTGGCCACTGGCTGTAAAATTATTTTTTGTGGTGTTGTGGGATATTATTGTTTGTAATATTCAAGTGGCTAAACTGGTGCTGGGGCCAACCCATAAACTGCATCCCAAATGGTTTCGTGTACCTTTAGAAACGCAGCATGAACAAGTCAATGTATTACTGGCACTAATTATTACCACTACCCCGGGTACGGTGACCGCAGGGATTGATGATGATCGGGGTGATATTTTAGTACATGCCTTAAGTACCGATAACGCAGAAATAGACATTATCGAAATTAAAAATCGCTACGAAAAAGCACTGATGGCTATTTTTGATGTGGAAGCAGGAGAAGATTCATGAGCATTTTGCCTTATGCCCTGGGTATATGTATGGTAGCCATCACCCTCTCGATGTTTCTCTGTCTGGTTCGACTAGTCATCGGTCCATCCATTGTGGATCGTCTTTTAGCACTGGATACGCTGTTTCTGAATGCCACCTGCCTAGTGGTGATTCTGGGCCTTTACTGGACCAGTACCGCCTTGTTTGAAGGGGCTTTATTGGTGGCCATGCTTGGATTCGTTTCTACCGCAGCCCTTGCACGCTACTTTACCACTGGCCATGTGGTCGATTAGGAGAAACAGACATGCAACTTATCAT
>JBLZXS010000113.1:0-6381 GCA_050285325.1 Acinetobacter sp. | reverse complement strand
GTGGGCCCAGACAGACTTGAACTGTCGACCAACGGATTATGAGTCCGCTGCTCTAACCAACTGAGCTATAGGCCCTAATAAGCTGAATTTGTTATATATCAACAAGTTCAAGCGAGGCAATACTAACGAAGATTTCTTCAAAAAACAAGTATTTTTACTTTCACTTGCACAGTAACGCAACAATTCTTTTTACTATTTATTTTATAACTTTATTGTTCAATAATTTTAATTCATAACCCAAATTAAGTTTAAATAATTTTTATCTTTTTGAAATCTCTTCATCCACTAAAACAGTTTTGCATACTACTTAGAAAGCCAGATATTTAATATAAAATAATAAAAAAATTATACCTATAAGGTCTTAATTCATTATTCTTTTCTTTATTGCAAATATTGACTCAAACATAAATAAAAGAAATTAATTTTTTAAAAAGTTGAATTCTTAAACTATTTAAGAACCAAAATGACGTTCTTTACGAGATTCTAAACGCATTTCGATTAAAGACCATACAACCACTAGCATAAACAATCCAAAAGCCAATAAAAAAGTCGAAAAATACATCATTTTTTTCAATCCTTATTAAACAGAAGCAAAGTTGAACAATGTGCTCAAAAGCTTTTATCTTCGACAAAAGTCTAATAGGTATTTTTTAATCTGAATAGTCATTTTAGAACATAATTAAGTCTTAATTTATATTAGTCAGTAGTTTTTAGATATCAATAGCAGCCTACTTATATATAAAACCAATTAATACCAGTATTTTCCAGTCCTATATCCAGACCTGTTATTTGTTCACTTTACACATATACCCTCTTGACTATACATACGAACAAGCAGAAATTAGCTCACTTTCGAATTGCCTAATTTCCTTCTATGTTAAAAAAATTTCTTGGTGAATCTGCATTTAAACTTGCTGGATGGACTTATCATGTTGAACCAGATGTACTTGAGAATAAACAAGTCATTGTGGGCTTTGAACATACTTCGATGATGGATGCAGTTCTTTCTCTTGCCCTGTTTCAAATTTTTGATATGAAAATTCATACCCTGATTAAAAAAGAACTTTTTAAGGGACCGATGAAACCGTTATTAGAAGCCATTGGCGGGATTGCAGTCGATCGTAAATCCAATAAAGATATCGTTTCATTGATGGTTGAACATTTTCAGCAAAATGAAAAATTCAATCTTGTGATTGCACCTGAAGCCACCCGGGCAAAAACAGGTGAAACAAGAAGACCGATTCGTACTGGTTTCTGGCATATTGCCAAAGCAGCGGGTGTGCCTATCGTTTTAATGTATGCCAATTCAAATACTAAACAAGGCGGTATATTAGGAAAAATATATCCGACTGAAATCAATCACGACTTAGCTTTGCTTAAAAAACTCTATAAAGATAAGGTAGGTTTGGATATTGTTATTCCAGAACCTAAAAACATGACTGAAGATAAAAACTAAGTGGCATTTGTTTAAAAACTCAAAACCTAGCCCTTTCTAAGAAAAAAGGGCTTATGGTAGAATTTGACACATTCGATTAGGCATAAAGCCAATCTACAAGGAGCATATTTCGCATGGCGGGTCATTCCAAGTGGGCCAATATTAAGCATCGTAAAGCAAAACAAGATGCTAGCCGTGGTAAGGTTTTTACCAAATACATTCGTGAATTAACCACCGCTGCAAAACTCGGCGGCCCAGATGCGGGAAGTAACCCTCGTCTACGTGCTGTTGTTGAAAAAGCATTATCCGTAAACATGACACGTGATGTAATTAACCGTGCCATTCAACGTGGTGCTGGCGGTGAAGATAATGATGATTTAAAAGAAGTAACTTACGAAGGTTATGGCGTTGGTGGCGTTGCGGTTATTGTTGAAACAATGACTGACAACTTAAACCGTACTGTACCTGACGTACGTCACTGTTTTTCCAAAACAGATGGTAACTTGGGTACCAATGGCTCAGTTGCATTCCTGTTCACTAAACGTGGTGAAATTACTTTTGAAGATGTTTCTTTAGAAGATAAAATCATGGATGTAGCTTTAGAAGCTGGTGCAGAAGATATCGAAATTTCAGAAGATGAAATTCTTGTCATTACTTCGCCAGAAACATTTGGTGATGTACAAGATGCTTTGACTGCTGCCGGTCTTAAATCTGACAACGCTGAAGTTGTGATGAGCCCATCAACCAAAGCGGAAATCACAGATATCGACCAAGCAAAAAAAATCATGAAAATGATTGATATGCTTGAAGACCTTGATGATGTTCAAAACGTTTATACCAACGTTGAATTCTCAGATGAAGTTTTAGAACAGTTGGATGCTTAATTGCATTGACCTGTTTTAAATTTTTGACAAAAAAACGCACGAATAAGTGCGTTTTTTTTATGATTTTTTTATCACCTTATTATAAATTTGAGCCCTCATTCTTAAATATTCCATGCTTCAATTACACCAATTAAACTCGACTGAGTAAACCGCTACAGTTCAACACGTTATATTCTTTAATCACAAAGCTAGAATGCAGTGCAACCACATGCTCAATTTTACCAATACGTTTGAGTAAAATTTCACTATAATTTTCCATGTCTTTTGCGACCACTTCGACAATAAAATCGGCAGATTGACCGGTTACCAAGAAGGCATTAATCACCTCTGGAATACTTTCTAATTCTTCTAAAAATTTCGCAAAAGTATCGGTATCATGTTTATTTAAAGAAACTTGCAATAAAACATGCAAGCTAAAACCCAGCTTGGCATAGTTAATATCACGCTTTAAATGGGTCATGATATTTGCTTCAATTAAATGCTTGATCCGTCGATGTACAGAACTCACAGAGAGATTAATCCGTTCGGAAAGTTCATTTAAATTGACATCTTCCTGATTCAAAATTTCCAGAATTTGTTTATCGAAACGATCCAATTCCATTTTTATACTCTTCATCAATAATCATGAGACGCGCAAAATATTGCGTTATCTCTGTTATACAATAATTATTTATTTTTCACAAAGTCTGAGTATTATGAAAATATTTTCCAACAATCTGGTCAATTCATAATTTTTTTTGACTTATGCTAATTTTAATTACCATTGGTCATTTAATTATAAAAATGACCAATGGTAATTTCTATTAAATCTTTATTTTTAAAACATTTAAATTCAGGACTATGTTCAAGATCAGACAGATTTGTTCACGTATCTAAAATAGATCACCGCTTATCTTTTACAAGTGTATAGAAATAGACTAAAAGAGAAACGCTCTACCAAAACAAAAAAATAGCGCATTTAAAAAAATCATATATTACACAAGGAATGGTCATGGCTTTTCAACTTTTAAGCTTAATAAAAACCAAAGTGAGTCCTGTCTTAACTGCCGAAACGCAAACTAAAAGCCTATTCGGTGATTCATGCAACATCAACATTACCGCTCTCACCGACGTACTGGGCAGTTTGAGCAGTAGCAACTAATGGTATAGAGTTGACTGGATTACTGGCTAATCTCAATAATGACAATAATCCGGATCTTTGCGGTATTATCTGCTTCAAATAGTTTTAATTTTAGCAGTATCATCAAAGGTATGGGGCAATTGAGCGACTGTACCCTGACAAAGTGACCAACATCAACACTAAGTTTAGAGTTAAATCGCTTGTATTTAGCTAACTTTTTTAGAAAAAAATACGCGCTCTAAAGCGCGTACTTTTATGAGTTCCTTTTAAACCCCACGCCAGTCGACACGGGCATTGCGTTCGGTTTGATAAATCCGCAGTACATATTGCCCTAGCGGTAATTCGCTTAACATCTGTTTATATTTCTTAAACTCATCAGACAATATTTCAGCATGCTCTTTTTCCCACGGCGTACCGGGAATTTCTAAAAGCGGTGCAAGCATTGAACATACCGCAATATCCGCCAACCCTAAACGTTCACCGACAAAATAACGTCCATGATTTTCAATCAGACGTCCATTGAGCACCTCAATTAAATCATCCATTCGCTGTTTAGACTCAGCCACCTTATCTGCATTCAGCTGATAGCCTTTAGACAACAATGCTTTGATAATTGGTTTTGAATATTTTTCAAACTGGCGTAAATAACCTTTTTCACCAATCAGAATATCCAGAGATTCTTCACTTTCTGTCAAAGTATGTGCCAAACCCCAGCGACGTACATGTCTGCCCAATTCTGTCGCTTGATGATTAATTTCTAGAGCTAACTCACGTTGCTGTAGATCAGAACGCAGTAAAGCGTGCTCAGGATAAACTTCATCCAAATACAAGGCAATTTCAGTTGAATCGGCAATCCAGCGGTCTTGGTCACGTAAAATGGGTAAACGGTTTTGTCCGGTTTTTAATTGTGCAAATGCACGATGTACACCTGGAATCAGATTATGAGCCACATAATCCAATTCTTTATGATCGAGCAACCAGCGCGCTTTTTCACAAAAATGAGATAAAGGAAACTGGTATAAAGTCCGCATAAAATCTCCGCGTTTATTTTTTAGTTCTGGTTAAAACAAAACCATCAAATCAGGGGGATACTTTAGACATCCTATCTTAGAAATACAATGTACTTTTTATTCAAAAATAGCCGTTTAATCTTTAACGCTAGCCCCTTTATTTTTATACATTTTTTTGTCTTGATTATCTTTAAAGCAGATAAACCACTAAAAAACTTTAAATAAAAAACTTAATAAATTTAATTTATGAGGATTTTTAAACACTTAACATATTCGAATTCATTCAAAAACTATCATTTTTTATCCTAAAGATCATTTTTCATAAGCTTTGCTAAAGCAATTACTTAATTTTAAAGCTACTTACTTGTAGCGTTTTGATATCGATTTAAGGTGTCATTATGTCTCGTTTAATTTCAGAAAATATTCATGTAATTGAAAGCGATCTTGAAGCCATTCATGCTGCTTATCATGTCGCAGATTTTGCATTGGAAGGTCGCAATCACCGTGATCAACAACGCTTCTTGCCTTTTGCTGAAATTGATTTATTCAGTCAGAAAGGCTTAGGTGGCATTCGAATACCAAAACAATTCGGTGGTGCATTCGTTTCCAATAAAACCTTGGCACATGTATTTCGTATTCTCAATAAAGCGGATTCCAGTGTGGGACAAATTCCGCAAAACCAGATTGCCCTATTGAATATGATCCAGATTATGGGGACAGAGCAGCAAAAACAGTTTATTTATCAAGAAATTTTACAAGGCAAACGCTTGGCCAATGGCGGTCCGGAACGTCATACCAAAGACAGTAAAACCTTAAATACGCTGTTAACCCTTGAATATGGTCATTACTTTGTAGACGGTGAAAAGTTTTATTCGACCGGTAGTAGTTTTGCCCACTGGCTTGCAATTAAGGCCATTCACCCTGAAGGTCATGTGGTTTTAACCATTGTGAATCGTGACGCTGCCGGTGTTGAAGTGGTTGATAACTGGAATGGCTTTGGTCAGCGTACCACTTCAAGTGGCACGGTCAAACTCGACCATGTTGAAGTCGATCCCTTACTGATTTTTGATGAACGTAAATTATCAGCGCAGCCATCTTATCGGGGTGCTTATTCTCAACTAATGCAAGTTGCAATTGATGTCGGTATTGCAGAAGCTGCGTTTGCGGACACCTTAACGGCAGTACAAAAAGCCCGTCCAATTGTTGATGCACAAGTGGAAAAAGCCAGTTTTGAACATTACACCTTGCAAGAAGTCGGTAAATCGAATGTGTTACTGGATGCTGCCATCTTGTTACTCGATGAAGCGGCAGAATATTTAGATGAACTTGACCAACTGGAATCGGTAACAGATGAGCAAGCTGCCAAGGCCTCTATTTTAGTGGCTGAAGCAAAAATCTATGCCAATGATGCTGCACTGCACATTTCTGAAAAATTACTGGAACTTGGCGGTAGTCGTTCTAGTCTCAGTCAGCACAATCTGGATCAACATTGGCGCAATGCGCGTGTGCATACCTTACATGATCCCGTGCGATGGAAATTGCATGCGCTTGGGGATTATTACCTCAATCATCAACTCCCTGCCCGTCACGCCTGGATTTAAGGAGTAATAAAAATGACTTCATATCAAAGACCTCCTCAATTACAAGCACAACAATTGGCGCATGCACATATTATTCAATCCAATGCTGAAGCACTGGAAATTGCACGTGCTTTAGCAAAACAGTTTAAACAGAATGCTGTTCAACGTGATGCCGAGCGAATTCTGCCTTTTGAAGAAATTGAGGCTTATAGCCTGTCTGGCCTATGGGCCATTACCGTACCCAAGCAATATGGTGGTGCAGAGGTTTCAAGCTATACCGTGGCGCAAGTCATCGCCTTAATGAGTGGTGTCGATGGTTCGATTGGTCAGATTCCGCAAAACCATTTTTATG
>JBLZXS010000112.1:0-2146 GCA_050285325.1 Acinetobacter sp. | reverse complement strand
CATAGTCTACGCCGCAAACTATCTTTTGCTTACATTAAATTCACCACAATCAAGGCAATCAATGCCGGTACAGCCTGAATATAAATAATCTTTTTACTGGCGGTGATGCCCCCATAAATCCCGGCAACCAAAACACAGCCTAAAAAGAAGTTGGCCAGTGCCATAGCATAGGCGTCCGGTGCAAACAGCGACCAAATCAACCCGGCTGCCAAGAAACCATTATAGAGCCCCTGATTTTGCGCTAGAACTTTGGTGAGTTTTGCCTTTTCTGCATTATTGCCAAAGGCTTTCATGCCCATGGGTTTATCCCACAGGAACATTTCAAGCACTAATATGTAAACATGCAGTAACGCAATTAGTGTGATTAAAATCTTGGCGATCATTGTTTTAATTCCTTTTTTATTTTCCTGCTCTTGTACAGTGATTTTGCTTTTTTAGCACTCTCATATTTAACACGATTCACATTAAAAGTAACTTATTCAGACTTGTGAGTCTCACTAAAGCTCGCTACAGTCTTATAAAATTTAACTAAAATCATTCAGCCGACACATTATGTCGTTAAAAAACGATTTTATTCAGCTTGAACAAAATTAAATCGCTATCATATATAACCTTCAATTTGCACATTACCGAGATGTTTTATGAGCCAAAGTCATATCCGTATTCGAGGCGCACGTACCCATAACTTAAAAAATGTGTCACTCGATATTCCACGCGACAAGTTCGTGGTCATTACGGGACTCTCAGGCTCTGGTAAATCTTCCTTAGCATTTGACACCTTATATGCTGAAGGTCAGCGCCGTTATGTGGAATCACTGTCTGCCTATGCACGTCAGTTCCTTTCGCAAATGGAAAAACCAGAAGTCGATTCTATTGAAGGTTTAAGCCCAGCAATTGCAATTGAACAGAAATCTACCAGCCATAACCCGCGTTCAACTGTGGGAACAATCACCGAAATTTACGACTATTTACGTCTTTTATATGCCCGTGTCGGGACACCGTATTGCCCTGAACATGATCTACCGATGGTGGCACAAACCATTTCAGAAATGGTGGATGCGGTTAAAGGTTTAGAGGAAGGCACCGCTTTAATGCTGCTTGCACCTGTAGTACGTGAGCGTAAAGGTGAATATACCCATCTGTTTGAACAACTGCAAAGTCAGGGTTTTGTCCGTGCCCGTGTAGATGGTGAAGTGATTGATATTGACACTCCACCGGAACTGGATAAAAAGAAAAAACATACCATTGAAGTGGTGGTCGACCGTTTTAAAGTCCGTGATGATTTGGGTAACCGGATTGCCGAATCTTTTGAAACCGCACTGCGCCTAGGCGGTGACATCGCGATTTTATCGTGGATGAAAGACGAACAGGCGGATCGTGTATTTTCTGCCAAGCATTCTTGCCCTGAATGCGACCGAGCTGTAGCCGAACTTGAACCGCGTTTATTCTCCTTCAACAATCCATTTGGTGCCTGCCCGGTCTGTGATGGTTTAGGTACACGCAGTCATTTCAGTGCTGAAAAACTGATTCCAAACAATGAAGTTTCAATTAGCCAAGGCGCGATTCGTGGTTGGGACAGACAACGTCCGTATTACTACAGCATGATTGAAAAAGTCGCAGCACATTTTGGCTTTTCTTTAGATACGCCCTGGAATGAACTGGATGCCGACACCAAAAAGAAATTCCTTTACGGCACCGGCAAAGACAAAGTTGATTTAAGTTATATCGATGAACGTGGTCGTCAGCATAAGCGCATACAACCTTTTGAAGGGATTTTGCCGCATCTGGAACGTCGCTACCGTGAAACTGAATCTAATTATGTACGTGATGATTTAGCACAGTATTTATCTAATGCAGCCTGTGATGCCTGTGACGGTTCACGTCTGAATGAAATTTCACGTAACGTGCGGGTTAAAGACAAAACCATCGCGCAGATTACCAAAATGTCGATTGGCGATGCCGAAAGTTACTATCAGGATTTAAACCTTGAAGGTGCCAAAGGCGAAATTGCCGACAAGATCTTTAAAGAAATCCGTGAACGTTTGCATTTCCTGGTTTCTGTCGGTTTGAACTACTTAAGTCTGTCGCGTTCTGCCGAAACCCTGTCGGGGGGTGAAGCACAGCGGATCCGTTTAGCCTCGCACAT
>JBLZXS010000111.1:0-13250 GCA_050285325.1 Acinetobacter sp. | reverse complement strand
ATATGCCAGCCCGGTCGGCCATTGCCCCAAGGTGAAGCCCAAGATGGTTCATTTTCTTTGGCATGTTTCCAAAGCACGAAGTCAAAAGGATGTTTCTTTTCAACTTCAACATCGACGCGTTCTGATGCACCGGCTTGCATATCTTCCAGTTTACGGCCGGATAAACGACCATATTTGGCAAATTTTTCAACTTGGAAATAAACATCGCCATTGCTAGAATGATAAGCCGTCCCGTTATCAACCAAACTGCCAATCATGTTTTGCATCTGGTCAATATAGTCAGTAGCGCGCGGCGCTTGATCTGGCGATAAGCAACCTAAATTTGCAGCATCGTCATTCATGGCTTGAATAAAACGATCCGTTAAAGCGGTAATGCTTTCACCATTTTCGTTGGCACGTTTAATAATTTTGTCGTCAATGTCAGTGATATTGCGAACGTATTTTACCTTCCAGCCCTGACTGCGTAAAAATCGAATAATGTAGTCAAATGCAACCATGACTCGAGCATGTCCAATATGACAGTAATCGTATACCGTCATACCACACACATACATGTCGATATGTCCCTCGACACGCGGAACAAATTCAACTTTTTTACGTTGCTCTGAGTTATATAGAACAAATGGTTGCATAGGTCTTCAAAAGGCTAAATAAAAGATGGTTCATCTTAACCTAAGCATTATTTTTCATAAAGTTTTATGCGCTTTTTTTATAAGCTTGTGAAAAGTTGTACATTTAGAAACGTGGGATTTGCATAGATATGATAAAATTGCGAAAATTATTTTTGCTTGAATAGAGTCACTCTTTAACAGAGTTAAGGTAAACCTACTTTGAACCCACCAAATATGCCAAATCAGATAGACTTTCAAAAAGTTGCACTAGAAACTTTGCGTATAGAAGAACAAGCGCTAGAAATATTGGCGACGCAAATTGATGATCGTTTTAGCCGAGCGTGTGAAATTATTTTACATTGCCGAGGGCGTTTAGTCATTACTGGAATGGGCAAGTCGGGACATATCGGTCGTAAAATGGCAGCGACTTTTGCTTCTACCGGAACCCCATCTTTCTTTATGCATCCAGGTGAAGCAGGGCATGGCGATTTAGGCATGCTGGTGCCTGGTGATGTGTTAATCGCTATTTCTAACTCCGGCAAGAGTGATGAAATTATGATGCTCATGCCACTCATCAAGCGTTTGGAAATTCCATTAATTACCATTAGTGGTGATGACAAAGGACCGATGCCGCAAAATGCCGATGTCGCTTTAACTTTGGGTAATATTCAGGAAGCGTGTCCGCTGGGCCTAGCGCCAACTTCAAGTACCACGGCAACTTTGGCATTGGGTGATGCACTGGCCGTCGCTTTACTGGATGCACGCGGTTTTACCGCGGATGATTTTGCCATGTCACATCCGGCGGGGGCTTTAGGCAAGCGTTTATTACTGCATGTCAAACATTTGATGCATACCGGTTTGGAGTTGCCAAAAGTCTCTCCTGATACACCAATGAATCAAGTTTTATACGAAATTTCAAACAAACGCCTAGGTTTAACCACAATTGTAGATCAAAATGATGTTCTACTTGGTATTTTTACTGATGGAGATTTACGTCGTTTAATTGATAAGCAACAAGGTTTTGATGTGAACTTGGTGGTATCGGAAGTGATGACCCAGAATCCTTTAACCATTTCGCAAGAAGCTCGTGCGGTTGAAGCTTTGGAACGCATGAATGAAAAGAAAATCAATCAATTTGTTGTTGTAAATGATGTAAATAAAGTCATTGGTGTGATTAGCATGCATGACTTGATTCAGGCTGGGGTAAATTAATAAATGGCATCTTATATTCTATTGGAACAGGCGCGTCATGTTGAAGCCTTGGTTCTTGATGTCGACGGTATTTTAAGTGATGGTTTTGTGACTTTGACCAATACGGGCGATGAAATTAAATCATTCGATATTCGTGATGGTTTAGGTATGAAACTCGTACAGCAAGCGGGTGTTAAAGTCATTATTATTACTGGACGTAAAAGTAATATTGTTGAAAAGCGTATGTCTGACTTGGGCGTAGACCTGATTTTTCAGGGCCGTGAAGACAAAGGTACGGCATTGCGTGAAGCTTGTGCCCAATTCAATATTGCACCAGAAGACTGTTTATATATGGGTGATGATTGGCCAGATCTTTCTGCATTTGCCATTGCCGGAATGAAAGTGACAGTGCCAAATGGTCATGTGGAAGTACGTCGTCGTGCCGACCTGGTCACTCAGGCAATGGGTGGGCGTGGTGCGGTACGTGAAATCTGCGATATGATTTTGATGGCCAAAGGAGCGTATGAAACGCTCCTTGAAAAATATACTTCTGTCCCACATTAATAGTTAAATAATTCATTTAATTTGAGTTAAGTACCACACTTATGGATACAAAAGTTTTATACGTAACTGCTATAGCAATTGCAGCTATAAGTGGTGGTTACTACTATTACAGCGGTAAGGGAAATAAGCTTGAGGTTGATTCAGCCAGAAGCATGACCTATTCCGCTGAAAAAATTAATCTTACCCAAACCGATGATGAGGGTAATTTGTATGTCCGGGCTCAGGTCGATCGTCTAGAGCAGGACATGCAAAAACAGACCTCAAAACTGACCAACCTCAATGCTTCAATGTATAAAGATGGTGCTGTCGATGCCACTTTCTATGCCAAAGTCGCAAATGGTTATGATGATAATCAACGTGTGGTTTTGTCAGGGGATGTATTGGCTGTCAAGTTAATGCAACAGGGCAAAATGCAGTTTCGTACCACCGAGTTAACCGGATATCCTAAAACTCGGGAAATTGAAACCAATAAACAAGTCATTGTGCAATCTCCGCAAGCTGAATTTGTAAGCCAAGGTTTGAAAGCCAATTTTAATAACGGTCAATACGAATTTTTTAATATTCGAGGAAAATATGAACCCAAATCTTAAGCTTAGATTATCTAAAACCTTGCTTCAGCAAGCAGCTTTAGTCGGTTTGGTTGTATTATCATCGGCAACGGCATTTGCTATTCCTTCAGACAGAAATCAGCCCATCTCCCTGGTGGCTGACCGTGCAACCTATAATGAAAAAACAGGGGTGACGACCTACACAGGTAATGTCATCATTGAGCAAGGCACCATGAAATTGCAAGCCAATTCCATTGTTGCCAATCTGAACAGTCAAAAACAAATCAGCACCATTACCGCGACAGGTGGACCTGCGCGTTTTCAGCAAAAAGTTGATGTCAATAAAGGTTTAGCGAAAGGACAGGCACAAAAGATTCTTTATAATGCGCAAACTGGCATTATTACTTTGTCTGGCAGTGCACTGTTAGAGCAAGATGGTGCAAGTATTCGTGGTAATACTTTGAAATATAGTATGAACAAGGGTGATATTGAGGCTACAGGTACGCCAAATAGCACAGGTTCTTCATCAGGCCGTGTTCAAATTGTAATTCCACCTTCTAGCTCAAAATCATTCCCGGGAGCACGTGATTAATGGATCAGTCGCTAAATCAACCACAAACGCTTTGTATTAAACATCTGGCAAAAAACTATAGTAAAAGGTGGGTGGTTAAGGACGTTTCTTTCCAGATGCAAAGTGGTCAGATTGTCGGCTTGCTTGGACCTAATGGTGCAGGTAAAACCACAAGTTTCTATATGGTGGTTGGTTTAGTCCGAATGGATAAGGGCGAGATTCATTTGGATGATCTTGATTTGTCTGATTTGGCCATGCATGAACGTGCCCGTAAAGGGATTGGTTATTTACCTCAAGAAGCATCAATTTTTAGAAAACTGACCATTTCTGAAAATATTATGGCAATTCTTGAAACCCGTAAGGACTTAAACAAACAGCAACGCCAACAGCGCTTAAATGAATTGCTGGCTGATTTTAAAATCACCCATATTAAAGATTCTTTAGGAATGAGTGTTTCGGGTGGTGAACGTCGTCGTGCAGAGATTGCCCGCGCCTTGGCAGCTGATCCTAAGTTTATGTTGCTCGATGAACCTTTTGCCGGGGTCGATCCTATTTCTGTAGGCGATATTAAAGATATTATTCGCACGCTTAAAGACCGTGGTATTGGGGTATTGATTACCGATCATAATGTACGAGAAACACTCGCGATTTGTGAACATGCCTACATTGTCAGTGAAGGCGCGGTTATTGCTGAAGGAACACCGCAAGAAGTACTGGAAAATGAAACTGTACGTAAAGTTTATTTGGGTGATGATTTTACGGTTTAAAAACTACCAAACTAAAAGATGATACCGATAAATTAACCAATAAAGCCGGTAAGCAATTCAGTATTACTCCCGGTATGGTGGCTACAGTGGATATTAAAACCGGTCAGAAATCAGTACTGGCTTACCTGATCAAACCATTCAATAAAGCTCAAGAAGCATTACGTGAACGCTAATTAAAAATTGAAAAGCTTAATAAAAAACCTCCTACAACAGGGAGGTTTTTTATTATCTGCACAGACTTTAAAACACGTTATAATTTTACCGTGATTTTCTTATTGTTAGATTTATGCCATTTACGATTGCCTCACAAGTTAGTTTCGAACAAGACATTAAAAAAAGTCGCTTTCAAGCCATTGCTGTGCCTGTCGAAAATGAACAGGCAGTCAAGGATTTTTTGGAGACCCATAAAGATATCACCACCACACATCAATGTTGGGCATGGAAAATTGGCAACAATGTGCGTTTTAATGATGATGGCGAACCATCAGGAACTGCGGGAAGACCGATTCTAGCCAGCATTGAAGGCAATGAGTTAAGCAATATTCTGGTTTTGGTAAATCGCTGGTATGGTGGAATTAAACTGGGCACCGGTGGGCTGGTTCGCGCTTATGGTGGCTGTGCAGGACAATGTTTATTACTGACCGAAAAAATTGAACTGATTGAAAAGAAAAAAGTCAGTTTTATCTGTCAGTTTAATGAGTGGTCGATTTTTCAATACGAACTCAATCAACAGCAGGTCGAATTTAAAGAAGACTATACCGCGACGGGGGTACAGGTCGAAGCCTTGCTGCAAATTCACCAAATTGGACCTCTGGCCTTGAAAATTCAGGATGTGACGCGCGGTCGTGAACAACTCAAAATTGTAGAAGAGCCACAGGATGACTGAACAAGATCCACTTTTAAAATATCGTGAACAGCATAAGCACCGTTTGAACTATATGCCGTGGTTATATTGGTCATTAAAGCCGAAAAATCGCGGTTGGGCTGAAGCATGGCAAAAAGAATATCAGGCCTATTTAATGCAAATGGAAACAGTCGAGATTGGTGAAAACTGTTTTATTTCACCTCTGGCGCATATTTTTGCCGAGCCGGGCCGGAAAATTGTGATTGGCGATAATACCTTTATTGCGGCAGACTGTACTTTGCATGGGCCCTTAGAAATTGGCAATGAAGTTGCGATTAACCATCATTGCATTCTTGATGGTGGACGTGTCGGCATTAAGTTACATGATCAAGTCCGTATTGCTGCCTATTGTCATTTGTATGCCTTTGACCATGGCATGCAACTTGAACAGCCCATTTACCAGCAAGCGGTAAGTTCCAAGGGAATCGAAATCGGACAGGATGTCTGGCTCGGTGCTCATGTGGGTATCAAGGATGGCATAAGTATTGGATCACATGCAGTGGTGGGAATGAATAGCATGGTGACTAAAGATATAGAACCCAGAGCCATTGTTGCAGGCAATCCTGCCAGATTTATTCGTTATCGAGAATAAAAAATTCTAATAAAATTAAGATAGATATCATTACAAGTTGTGATTACATAAAAGCATGCACAGTCGGAAAGAGATGTGCTAAGTTAAAAATAACAAATAGACTTAAAGCCTTCAACGGCGAAAAGCGAGGCGAAAATAAAATGAAACGTGTAATCGCTTGTATTGATTCTTCTCCATGTGTAAATGCGGTTGCTGAAGCTGCAGCATGGGTTGCAAAGCAGACCCAGCGTGAATTGGTGTTATTACAGGTTTTAGACTATTACCCGGCCAGTTATCACTTAGGTGAAATAAGTGGTGTAATTGGGTTTGAAAGTAATGCAATGCTATTGAAAGAACTGGCTGAGCTAGAACAAAAACAAAGTGAATTGGCACTTAATTATAGTAATAATTTACTCAATCATATTACCGAAATGATTGAGCAGAAGTATGGTTTAACCGCTTCGCATCTTCAAGAAAAAGGCGATTTTTTAGAACAAAGTTTTAATGTGCTCAAAAATGATGATATTGCGATTATTGGTCGAGTAGGGGAGCGTGCTGCAGAGCGGAACAAGCCAATTGGCAGTAATGTTGAAAACTTTATTCGTGGGGCGAACTGTACTGTAATGACGGTTGGCGAAAAATTTCAGCCACCCACACGATTTATTTTTGCTTATGAATATTCACCCACCTGTGTCAATTTAATGAAACGAATTGCGCAAAGTGATTTGTTAAGACTGTTACAGTGTCATTTGCTCTATGTCGGTGACCACCCAGAAATATTGAATGAACCTGCTCAATATCTAGCGGATGCAGGTCTGGATGTGGTTATGGAATATCGTTATGGCGATGTTGCTGAAAATATACTTGAATATCAAAATGAACATGAGATACAACTGATTGTACTCGGTGCATTTAGTCACAGTAAAATTCACCAGTTCTTTTTGGGTAGTGTGGCAACGACTATTTTCCGAAATTCAACCGTTCCACTATTAGTCGTAAAATAATCAATAACTACGGACAGGAATTGGTTGTAAATTAAGCATAGTTATCCGCATAACTTGTGGATAACTATATGGATAGTGTGTGTAAATAATTAATAAATAAATGAAAAAACAGCAAGATTGTTTTTTGATCTTTGTGTCGGATTATTTCACTATGGCCAAAGCAAAGCCATCATGTCCCTTACTGCCTACGGTTTGCAATGCAGTACAAGACAAAATTCGCGGATGGTTTTGCAAAGCGACAAACATCTCCCGAATACCTTCAATACTCGGCTTATGATTGTCCGGATTGATGATATCGCCAGCACGAATGACATTATCAAGTACAATAATGCTGCCTGAATGAGACAAGTCCAAGCTTAATTCCAAATATTCAGGATAACTCTGTTTATCAGCATCAATAAAAATAAAATCGAAAGGTTCGAAATCAGCAGGCAATGTTTTTAATACATCTGTTGCACGTCCGACTTTAAGTTCAATGGTTTGCGGGAGTTGGGCATTGTCGATATTTTCTTGAGCTAATGCAGCATGTGTATCTCGACCTTCAATGGTTAAAATATAGCCATTTTCAGGCAGCGCACGAGCAAGCCATAAGGTGCTGTAGGCTGCAAAAGTACCTAGTTCCAGTACACGTTTGCAATTATTCATCTGAATAAGCATTTGCAGCAGCATGCCTTGATTGGGAGCGACTGCAAGGTGATCTGGAAATCCTTTTTCTTCAGTATTTTTTAAAGTCTGTAGCAGAATTGGGTCTTCTGGAATTAAATGTGAATCGATGTAAGCATCAATCTCTGTCCACATTTTTTGCATAGTTTGGTCACCTGTGTTGCGATGCAAGCATTTTAAACCTTTCCATTCAGAGTGCAATTTATCGTTTAGATTTATTAAAAAAAAACAATAAAAAAGAGATCATTAAGATCTCTTTTTAAATCAGAACTAAATTTTAATAGTTACACATTGATGAATGGCGGGATAAGTCAGGCCCCCAAGTTCGATAACCTTGGGTATCGATATGAATTTGTCCTGAAGCATACAGTCCCAGTCCCATATTCAGGCTTTGACCATGTTGCGCCCAGAATTGGCATAATTTGAATTTGGTATTTTCGATGAAAGCATAATCTTCAGCTTGAGGATAAGCTGGCCCAATACGAAAATCGATGGCAGAGTTAAATAAATGACGCGATGAGTTTGCACCGCCAGCACACTGGTTCAATGGTAAATCCCGGTAAACCGAAGTGACTTCAAAGTCGGTCAGAACTTTGGCTGCAACCAGATACTTAAATACCCGCAAGGTCGAAATTTGATTGTCCCACAATTCACGGTTTGGAATCATGTATTGTGAACGGGCACATTTTTGCCAATCACGTGCTGTACGCATGAGTTCAAAACTGGGAATGATATTGCCCACGCCATTACGTTCAAGAAATACTTCATATTCGTGTACGCGTCGTAAATTATCCCCTATGGCAGCCCAAGCGCTATAAGCATAAGGCACCGTTTTAGGTGGAATAGGGCGTTCAATAATAATACGTTCTTGTGGAATGAAGATGCGTTTTCCATCGGGAGCTGTAATGGTACGACCTTGTTTCTGAGGAGATGTGGTACATCCAATCATGACAAGTGGGATTAAACTGAACCCGAGTAATCCCTTTAGAAAATGCTTCATTATAGAAATCAAATATTTATAAATACCTGTACTATTTTAATCTAATTTGAAGGATAAATTTTGGAAATATTGCAATCAAATGTGTGTTTTAGGTATAAAAAAAGATCAGCATTTGCTGATCTTTTTTTTAGTCTAAAAATACCGTTATTTTTCTAGGTATTGTAACTTATCAGTTTTACCATTCCATTCTTCACGGTCGGCAGGTTGATCACCGATCTGAGTAATATTTGGCCATTTTTGTGAAAGTTCAGTATTCAGTTCAATAAAGACTTCTTGACCTTCTGGCAACTCATCTTCCGAGAAAATAGCATTCGCAGGACATTCAGGTTCGCATAGTGCGCAGTCAATACATTCATCAGGATTGATGACGAGGAAATTCGGACCTTCGTAGAAACAATCCACTGGACAAACTTCTACGCAGTCTTGGTATTTACATTTAATACAATTTTCAGTGACAACAAAGGTCATGGCGACAGCTACCTAAAAAATATGGTTCTAATTACTCTTGCTGTATTTTAGGCAAAAATGCAGGTAACTAACAATTGCTTTTATTGATATTTGTTATATATAAGTCTGTTAATTTTGATAAAAACTGAACAACTCCTTAAATAAGGCTTCTAAATGAAAAAGACTCCTATTTAGGAGTCTTTGACTTATTCATGAGGGTTTCAAATTAAGCATCTAAGGCATCTTTCAAAGCATAAATTTGTTGTAGTGCTTCACGGGGGGAAAGACTATCTACATCGAGTGATCTTAATAGATTCAGCGCAGGCACATCTTTCTCTACTTCAACAATACGTTCAATGATTTCAATGGATGATTCATCTGCCACACTAAATAAATCGTTTTGTACCGCTTTATTGAGTTGATGATGTTGCTGTTTCTCTAAAATTTTGAGACGATTTTGGGCTTCTTTAATTACGCTGGCAGGAATGCCGGCCAATTTTGCTACTTGCAGGCCATGACTTTGACTGGCCGGTCCATGCTGAACTTTGTGCAATAAAATCAAATTGCCATTTAATTCCTTGGCGGTGACATGATAGTTATCGATGCCTGATTCTTTACCCAGTTCAGTGAGTTCGAAATAATGGGTTGCAAATAAGCACAGGCATTTAATCCGTTTGCTTAAGTCAATCACACAGGCCCAAGCCAGCGATAAGCCATCATAGGTACTGGTACCACGGCCTACTTCATCCATCAGTACCAGAGACTGATTGGTGGCGTGATGCAGAATCTGTGAAGTTTCTGTCATCTCAACCATAAAGGTCGATTTACCGGTAGATAAATCATCGGCTGAACCAATACGGGTAAACACCCGATCAATGGGGCCTAAGACTGCAGATTTGGCTGGTACATAGCATCCACAATAGGCCAATAGGGTGATCAGTGCGGTTTGACGCATAAAAGTGGATTTACCACCCATATTCGGACCGGTCACAATGGCCATACGGTGATTAAAGTCTAGAGTTGTATCATTTGGGGTAAAGGCTGTTTTACTTAAGGCTTCAACCACAGGGTGACGACCGGCTATAATTTTAACCCCAATTTCAGGACTAAATTCTGGACGTGACCAGTTGCGTAAACGTGCCTGATGAGCAAAGTTGGCCAGCATGTCAATCTGTGCAATTGCGCTGCTCATCATTTGTAAATTGCCGATGTCTTGGCGTAATTCGTCCAGCAGCATTTCAAACAGCATTTTTTCACGTGCCAGCGCACGGGATTCACTGGATAACACTTTATCTTCAAAAGACTTGAGTTCTGGCGTGATATAGCGCTCTGCATTTTTTAGCGTTTGACGACGGATATAATGATCCGGTGCCTGATCAGCCTGAGCGCGGGTCAGTTCAATGTAGTAACCACTTACCCGGTTATAGCCAATTTTAAGGGTAGCAACGCCAGTGTTAATACGCTCTTGTGTTTCCAGATCAATCAGGAACTGACCGGCATGATCGCGAATTTTACGCAATTCGTCCAGTTCACTGTCAAAACCTTCTGCAATCACATTACCATCACGTAGCAGTACTGGCGGATTTTCTACAATCGCTGACATCAGGCGCTGGTAGAGTCCCTTAAAATCGCCCAATTCATTATTCAGCTGCTGAATCAGTAAAGATTGCTTGGCTTGAGTCATCGGCTGAATGGCATGGCGCAATAAAGGAATTTGCGCACAGGCTTGACGCAGTTGCACCAAATCACGCGGTCGTGCACTACCTAAAGCAACCCGGCTCAGGACACGTTCAATATCACTAATGTCTTTCAGTACCAGACGAATCGGTGATTCATGATAGCCATTGAGCATCGCTGCAGTAGCATCCAGACGCGCATCAAGCAGCTTGGTGTCACGCAGCGGCTGCATTAAGGTACGGCTGAGTAAACGCCCACCCATCGCGGTTTGACAATCATTGATCAGTTGAAATAATGATGTGCCATGATCAAACAATGGCTCGACTAACTCTAGATTGCGACGCGTGACGGGATCCAGTGCAATAAAGTCACTGCTTTGTTCCAGCTGAATGGAACGGATATGCGGTAAAGCTGTTTTTTGGGTTTCTTTGGCATAGTGAATCAGTGCTGCTGCAGAGGCTTTTGCCAGTGGCAAATGATCAATACCAAAACCTGAAAGTGTAGACACAGCAAACTGATCACATAAGGTTTTTTGAGCATTATTGACGTTGAAATCGACATTCGGACGCTTGGTGACAGGGCACTCGAGTTGCTTTTTGATTTGTTCAATAATATTGGGATCAACAATATCTTCATCCACCAAAATCTCGCTTGGCATTAAGCGGGAAAGCTCAATCGCCAGTTGCTCGTGTTGGAAGTCTTGTTGTTGAACCTTGAAAATGCCTGCGCTTAAATCTAACAGCGCAATACCAATTTGATTTTGTTGAATGCAAAGTGCAACCAAGTTGGAAGATTGATAACTATTCAGCAGTGCATCATCCGTCAGTGTACCTGGGGTAATGATTCGTACCACACCACGTTCCATAGGTGCCTTACCGCGAGTGCCTGCGCTCTCGCCTTCACCCAGTTGTTCACAAATGACAACGGTTTCGCCTTTCTTGACCAGACGCGCCAAATAACCTTCAGCCGCATGATAGGGAACGCCAGCCATCGGGATGGGTTCACCATTGGCTTTGCCGCGATGAGTTAAAGTAATGCCCAGTAATTTTGCGGCCTTATGTGCATCGTCAAAAAACAGTTCATAAAAGTCACCCATACGGTAAAACATGAGTGAGTGTGGATGCTGCATTTTTACAGTTAAATATTGCTGCATCATTGGCGTTAAAGTGGAAAGATCAGCCATGATTTCCGGGTAACTCATTTAGGTGAAATCCTTAAATATTTGAATAAATCTAGATAGCTGAAAACTTGGCTGTCTCACCAATTTCAATGTTTTACATGAAGATAAGTCATGCTTGCCAGTAGGCTTCGAGGCCTGATCATTTTTAATTTTCTAGCAAGTCCGGTTGATGAAAAAACTTAACTTCATTCGAGGGAGCTATCTTATCAAATTTGCAGTAGTAGAGAAAAATGCTTTGCAATAAATATTTAAAAATAAGATAAAGCAATTTTTATTTTATTGATGATTTTAAGTATTTATAGACTTCTTTCATCAGCCCTTTTTATTTCTCTTGCGCAGATTTGAAATGTATCTCAATTCAGCTCAGGAAGAAAAAGAAAGAGGGTGTTAATAAATATGAAAGAAGTCTAATGCATAGCGCAGTAATAAATAGCATTCAACTCAAACGGGTGGATTTGACGCTACTTAAAAATAGCCTAATAAAAGATATTTAGAGGCTATTAAATAACACAACAGTCAATAATCTGGAATAAGCATTATCGACTGTCACAAGTATTAAGCCTAATTTTAGTTAAGGTTTATGCAACCCTAACTTGGTCAAATGTAAGCGTAAAATTCGACGCAATTCTAAAATGGCTTCGGGTGTTTCTTGAATGGAATGTCCACCTTTAATGATCTTTTCGGAAACAGCACCGTCTAAGTGGGCACTATTATAAGTTACGACATCATCGGTAATGAGATTCAGATCATCACTACTGGTTACATTGCCCATGATGGAGTGAAAAGCCAGCCCTTTACGTGGAGTGATATTTTTGGTTAGTTCCATAAATTTCGATTGATGGCTTAAGTCACTTGGACCATTTTGAATCAGGCCATGATCGATCTGGGTTAAGAGCTCTTTAAAGTCTAAATCTTGGCTTTGCAAGCTATCACCAACAGCTGAAAGGAAGGCACCGGGTATACGAATAATTTTACGCGCTGCCTTGGTAAACCATCGATCGGCATAATCAGTTCCTCTATGCGGAGAGGCCAGAAATATCGCACGATTAAAATTAGGAATATCCTTCATGACCAAGCGTTGTGAAACGATCGGTAATTTTTGGTATTTATTTAATTGGCGATTATTCATCATGGCTAAAGCCTTTTTAGTCACGTCTGCATCGCTGACCAAAAGACGGGCAATAATGCCGCCCATGCTATGTCCGACCAGTACTGCATCCTTTTTGGCTGGTGCATTGGCATCTACTTGGGCAAAAGCCTGGTTAAGAAGGGCGTAGATTTGAAAGCGGCTTTCAATAATCGGCATATTGGTTGAATAGAATATTTGCCAGACCTGGAAGTTTTCCCGCAGTACTGCATCACCCATAATATCATTGGTCAGCCGAATCCAGGCTTCAGGACTACTGGCCAAACCATGCACTAATACAATCACTTTTTTCTTCGGGTTGTAAGGCTCGAGCATGTATAAATGCGGCATGATGAGATGATCATCACGATCGATCAGGGTCAAATAGGCTGCTTTGCCGAGGTTGTTTTGTGCCAGCCATAAACC
>JBLZXS010000110.1:0-2257 GCA_050285325.1 Acinetobacter sp. | reverse complement strand
CCGCGAGGTGCTTTCAAGTCGTATGGTTGAATTTGATCTAACCAGCCTTCAGCCTCAGCTTGTTCAACCAGTTTTTACGTGCAGCAAAACGCTCTAAACCAATATAGTCTGCAGGTGCAGGAATGGTTTTAGAAATCTGTTCGCCCGCTTTGGCAATGTATTCAAACTCAGCCAACACTTCCGCATTTTTGTTGAAGATGTTGATGATTGGCAAGTTGCAACGTTTACCGACGTCATAGTCATTGAAGTCATGCGCAGGGGTAATTTTTACACAGCCAGTACCGAAGTCTTTTTCAACATATTCATCGGCAACCACAGGAACCAAACGACCTGAAATAGGCAGAACAATGTTTTTACCAACAAGGTGCGCATAACGCTCATCTTCAGGGTGAACCGCAACAGCCGAGTCACCGAGCAAGGTTTCCGGACGCGTGGTTGCAACAACCAGGAAGTCATTGCCGTCTTTGGTGCGAAGCTCTTTATCTTCAAAGAAATATTTGAAATGCCAAAGTGAACCTTTTTCTTCTACTGATTCAACTTCCAGGTCAGACAGGGCAGTTTGCAGTTTTGGATCCCAGTTCACCAGGCGTTTACCGCGGTAAATCAGACCTTCTTTGTGCAAGCGAACAAAGACTTCTTTAACAGCGTTAGATAAACCGTCATCCATGGTGAAGCGTTCGCGTGACCAGTCTACCGACGAACCTAAACGGCGAATCTGGTTGGTAATGTTGCCCCCAGACTTCTCTTTCCATTCCCAGATTTTGTCGATGAATTTTTCACGACCCAGGTCATGGCGACTGATATCCTGTGCAGCCAATTGACGTTCAACCACCATTTGCGTTGCGATACCCGCATGGTCAGTCCCCGGTTGCCAAAGCGTGTTTTTGCCAGACATGCGATTATAACGGGTTAAGGCATCCATAATGGCATTGTTAAAACCATGACCCATGTGCAAGCTACCAGTGACGTTTGGCGGCGGAATCATGATGCAGAACGATTCGCCCTTTTGAGACGGCTTAAAGTAGCCTTTCTCTTCCCAGGTTTGGTACCATTTTTTTTCGATCTCGGTAGGATCGTAAGTCGTAGCAATATTTTGCGCAGAATCAGTCATAGTCAGAACAGATCAAAAGTGAATAAAAAATTGCATCTATTGTAGCAAGAAAATGGCAAATTAGGCATGTTCACCAAATGCAAACTTTATGCAATTGGCATAGACTGAATAAGACCTTATGATAAGACTTGAATAAAAATAGCCTGAATGGTCGCAGAACAATTCTAACAAGGACATTATCATTATGAACTATTTAATTTCTTTAAGATTAACCCGAGAAACCCATCAGCGTTTTCATCAGATTCATCAGCAATTAAATCAGGGTGAAACTCAGAGTTTAGCCAAACCTTTAGGGGAAGTGCTGGCCGATATTTCCTGTGAAATTGTCGATCAGGTTTTTGGTGAAATTGCACGCTTATCCACTTCAAGTGATCGAGAATCCGAAAAAGTAGTTCAGCAAATTTTAGATACAGTCCGTAAATATATGCCCTGGTCAGTTTCATTCTTTGGCAATGAGCGTCTAATTCCGATGGTGAATTATTTGAAAAATATGGCCTATGAGAAAAATGGTCAAAATTATATTTCTTATCATGTCGATCCGGTTCTGGTCATAGAACTATTGGAATGTGTGGAGCAAATGAAAGAGGGAAATACCCATTATGTTTCACCCGGTTTAAAAGCATTTACTCAGATGGTCGATCAGGGCGTCACCAGTCTGGTTCGTGAACCTAAAAATATATTGAAATTCAATCTGGTGGTTGATAAAACTTTAAATGGCGTGATTCATTTAACGACACAACTGGGGTATAAGCGTTTAGAGAAACTGGGTACGCAGTATGATTCTCAAATGACTCATCGTTATTTTGATCATTTTTTGATGTTTTTGAATCATGAGTAAAAAAATCAATGATAGATCAAAGCATTATTTATTGTGAATATAATTAGGAACAGCAATATGGCGAAGCAGGGCAGTTTAGACAATAAGGTGATATGGATTACCGGTGCATCTTCGGGTTTGGGGAAAGCCCTTGCACAAGAGTGCGCCTTATACGGTGCACAGGTTGTTCTTACCGCACGTCGTATGGATGAACTGGAAAATGTGCGTCAAAGTCTAGTTCACCCAGATCGACATATTTGTGTCAGTGCCGATATTACTGATGAAACGCAAGTTCGCCATGCCTATGAACAGGTTTTAAATGAGAAAGG
>JBLZXS010000109.1:2351-8078 GCA_050285325.1 Acinetobacter sp. | reverse complement strand
ATCCACACGAAAATGGTCAATGCAAGTGGTGCAATTAAGCGTGATTTGCCATGGAAAGTGTCGCGAACACTTGAGTCAACAAACTCAATGATCATTTCAATTGCAGACTGGAACTTGGTAGGAACACCAGAGTTTGCAGCTTTCGCTACGCACCAGAACAACAAACAGAAAATCACACCAAGCGTGATTGACCAACCCATTGAATCCAAGTGAATAGCAGTGAACCCCATCTGTTGAGCTTCATCAGCAGTCTCAGCCAATTTCCAAGAACCATCCGGCATTTTGCCATAGGTTAAATTGGTCAAGTGATGCTTGATGTACTCGGTCGAAGTAAGGGCATGTTCTTCAGCAGCCATAAATCACACCTGGTCAATGTCAAATACTAAATAGAGTGGACGAATATCGCGTGCTGCCTGATATCTCGCCCATCTCCTAAAAAACTTTTCAATTTTTTGTTGTGCTTAAACCCGTTTTTGTAGACGTGACGCCCAAAAAGGAGCGACCCACGACATGGTTTGAACGAGGATAAAACCACAAAACAGCGCCACCGCTGACAACGGTTTGACGTTGCTTAAAATTAAAATGAAACCAACAATCACAATTGCAAACTTGCCCATCAAGCCTCTATACATGTTCGAAAGAACCTGTTTTGAAGCTCGCGCACCTGCGGCTCGAAACGATTGCCAAGAAAAATAACAACTTGCAAGCCAACACACCAACGCACCAAGTGCGGCGCTGTAAGCTGCAGTCGAGTCTTTCAAGACCCACGCTACCAAGGCTGAAACAGGGATCATGCATGCTTGTAAGATGACTAAAGCTTTCGCTAATCGTCGATCAATCATGCGACTAGTTCGGCTCATTTATTTATTCACTCACAGCAATCATGCTTGACAAGTTTAGCTGATGATCGTTTTTAATCGCAGGCATTATAGAGTTACACCCCTGAACATGCAATCTTTTCCCGACCTAAGTCTGGTTTTTTTCAACGATTAAGTTGCTTTGTTACTAATCAATAGTTGTTTATTTTTTGTATTACTTTCGTGCATTTAGCACACAACTGTGGGTTTGCTCGGCCAGTTTTTTCCACGCCAGCACAAAATCCCCTGCCCCGCGCATACTTTCATCTACTGCCTGGAAGGTAATCGGATTCAGTTTTTGGTACTGGTTTTTACTGGCATGCCCTTCTGCCAACAGGCACATATTGCGACTTGGACGGCTATCATTTAAGTACTTAATTTGCGCCATCGTCGGTGCAACATGCGGATCGTCGGTCAATGCTCCAGCAAATTTCAAATTTAAGGCGCGTTCTAAATATTGATAGGCATCGTGATAAGACCAATAACTCTTTATAGCTGAAGATTTATTATATTGTTGAGCCGTAATCAGCATCTCTTGTGCAAAACGTTTGGCATTCGCCCAATAGAGATCTTTATGTTCAGGTACTTGTTGTGAACGCAGCGCGGCAATAAAAAAACCAATCCGAACTGCATTATTAGGATCCAGCCAAATATGGGTATCGACGGTATTGCTTAAGGCCACACCCCGAGTATTGCGCTGCGGTAAGGTTTGCACAATCCCTGAATCCAAAATAGCAATCGCCTTGGAATTCTCTGAGAGTAACTTGTCTAAGGGTGCTTCATGGGCTGTCCCCAACCAAATCACCAGTGAGGCGTCTAAAATTGCCTTACGATGTGCAGGGGTTAGGGTAACGTCGTGTCCGGTTTGATCTGCCAATAACAATACAGGCTTTTCAACACCTTGAGTGATTTCTTCAGCAATCAGATAAATAGGATGTGTAGAGACCACCAAGCTTTGTGACCAGCTTAAACTACTCAATAAAGCAAGCGTACAAAAGGCAAAAAAACGGGACATGAAAGAAGATCACCAAATATTCAACAGATGTTATAATATAACAAATCGACAAAAATACCTACGTCTAATCGAAACCCGTATCGCTTCATGTTAAGATTTAGTATCCATTTATTTTTATAAATTTCGCACTTGAGGTTTGCTATGAGCTCATGTTCGCACGAACATCACAATGCATTACATGGCGTACATGACCATCATAATGTCGAAACACGCCTTGCTGAAGCGGAAAGTCTCTGTGCAACTACAGGCGCACGTTTAACCCCGTTACGTAAAGAAGTATTGGAACTGATTTTAAATGCGACTGGTCCAATGGGAGCCTATGACCTTTTGGCAAAAATCAAGAGTGAATCGGACCGCCCTGCTGCCCCACCGACGGTTTATCGGACTTTGGACTTCTTATTAGAAAAAGGTTTAATCCACCGTTTAACCTCGATTAATGCCTATATTCCATGTTGCCATCCGCGGGAAGGACATCAGGCTGCATTTTTAATTTGTACCGATTGCAAGAATGTGACTGAAGCCTCAGCACAAGGTTTACTCAAACAGTTAGATGCCCTTTCGGCATCTGATCAATTTACTGCACATCACAGTATTATTGAAATTTCTGGGATATGTCAGCAGTGTCGCAACAAACAATAACAGACCATACCCTGATTGCCTTAGACAAAATCGGTGTGCGGATTGATGAACGTGACATTTTAAAGAATGTCGATTTCGCTTTGCATGAGCGAGAAATTGTCACGCTGATTGGTCCCAATGGTGCGGGGAAAAGTACCTTAATCAAGGTGCTTTTAGGAATTGTGAAAGCCAATTCGGGTAAAGTTCATAGCCATAAAAAATTAAAATTTTCCTATGTTCCGCAAAAGTTTAATCCGTCGCATAGCTTGCCATTACGCGTACAAGACTTATTGGCTTTAGAGAAATGCGAGGCGGATAAAAAAGCAGAAATTATTCGCGATACCGGTATTACCAAATTACAAGATTCGAAAGTCCAGCAACTTTCAGGTGGTGAACGACAACGGGTGTTATTGGCACGTGCTTTACTGCGTCAACCCGATGTTCTGGTTCTGGATGAACCGATGCAAGGTCTGGATATTCAGTCTGAAGCCGAACTATATGAATATGTCAGAAGCTTGCCAATCAAATATGGCTGCGCCGTGTTAATGGTATCGCATGACTTGCAATGGGTCATGCAAGGGACCCATCGCGTGGTGTGTTTGAATAAACATATTTGCTGTAGTGGCTTACCTGAAAATGTTCAGCAGCACCCCGAGTATCAAGCTATTTTTGGCACCAACCGGGTGTTCTATCAACATCATCATGACCACTGTGCGCATGGGGACAGTGCAACGCCCTGCCAGCATGATTCTCGTCCCCATATTCACCCTGAACCGGAAGCTTAGACCATGATGGAATGGTTACAACTCTTGTTACCTGCCTGGACCATGGGAACCCTATTGGTGTTTCTGACTGCGCCTTTAGGTTGTTTAATGTTATGGCGACGAATGTCTTTTTTTGCTGACACCATGGCGCATGGTACTTTGCTGGGTGTGGCAATTGCAGGAGCCTTAAGCCTGCCATTGTGGCTGGGCGTAACATTTTTGGCATTTTTACTGGTTGGCATTTTATGGGTACTGCATGACCCTCGCCTACCCAATGATGCCTTGCTGGCACTCTGTTCAGCTACCCTACTCTGCTCAGGTTTATTGTTCATTCAGCATATCCCTAGTTTGAGGCCTGAGCTGCTGAGCTACCTATTTGGTGATTTGCTGCAAATTTCCTGGTCAGATCTTCCTATGTTTACCATGGTGGTGATTGCTGCTTTGGCGGTGCTGTATAAAAACTGGCAAGCGCAAATTCAAATTGCAATTGACCCTGATATGGCCGTCAGTGAAGGTGTCAATGCAAAATGGCAGCGTCTGGTTTTTATGTTGTTATTGGCATTATTTACAGTTTTAGCACTTAAAGCGGTCGGTTCATTATTAATGGGTGCTTTACTGGTCATTCCTGCATTAACTGCACGTTTACTGGCAAACTCCCCCAAACAGATGGTGGTTTGGGCTTTTGTGATTGCTCAAATTGGGATCAGTGTCGGATTATGGTCAAGTGCAGGTCTAAATATTTCTACTGGTTTAAGTATTGTTTTAACCATGGCAATTTTATTTGCCGTGATTTTTGCAGTACAGAAAGTAAAGAAACTGGCTTAAGCTTTACTTTATATCTCTATCCTTTTTAAGAGGCTTTTTAGTTTCGAACAACCTCTCCCTAACCCTCTCCTTTCAGGAGAGGGAAAACGCTCTTTACTGATTACTGATGGACAAAACTCAGTAATCCAGCTGCGCAGCTAAACAACACAGCAAAAGTACGATTCATATATTTTTGTTGTTTAGGCGACTTAAGCAACCGCAACACTTTAGCAGCCAAGCCTGTATAGCCTGCCATCACAATCAGATCAATCGTTACCATTGTGGCTGCCATAATCACATATTGAATCCACTGCGGTTTAGACAAGTCTAAAAACTGCGGCAATACCGCCAGTAAAAATACAATGGCTTTCGGATTACTCATATTGACCAAGAAACCATATAGAATCAATTTAGGGATCGATTTATTTGGTTGTTCTTGTTGAATCTCAATCGACTGCGTCGGTGCTTGCCATTGCAGATAAGCCAAATACAATAAATAGCCCACCCCGAACCATTTCACCACTAGAAATGCCCAAGGCGTCGTTGCGAAGAGAACCCCTACCCCAGCAGCCACAATCCCAATTTGTACCAATAATGCCAGCTGTAAACCTAAAGCATTCCAGTAACCACGCCGGAAACCATAATTCAAACCACTGGACATCGAGGCAATTGCACCTGCGCCAGGTGAAATACTAATCACCCAACAAGCCAACATATACGCTAGCCAAACTTGGTAAGACATAAAATATAAGCATATAAAAATTTGTGACTATTATATGACTTTTCATCTTTTAAATGCTTTAAAAATCAACCAGCAAAAAATAAGTTTTGGGCTATTCACCTCGGCAGTGATGAGGCACAATAAACCTAACCACGTATTTTATAAAAATTGTTAGGAGCCATGTATGACTGCCCAATCTGTAATTTTACCGTTACCTTCAGATCATGCTCGGTTTATTGTGATACGTTTAAAAGACTTAACGCTTGATGAGTTAAAAGAAAAACTTGCAGATTTATTTAATACACGTGATCGTTTAATTACCCAGCATCCAAATGCACAGATTAAAACTGGGGTAGCGTTTGGTCCTGAACTTTGGGCAAAACTGTATAACCAAACACCGTCGGGCTTTAAACAGCTTGAGCCAATTCATGGTTCATTTCAAATGCCGGTTGCAGCTGCTGATGTATTAATTCATGTTGCATCTCAACGTACCGATATTTGCTTTGCCTTAAGTCAATCATTTTTTGAAGGCATTCAAGATAAGGTTGAAGTACTCGATGAACGGGTATGTTTCCGCAATTTTGACGGTCGTGACCTGACAGGCTTTATTGATGGAACTGAAAATCCGCAATTTCCGGATGACCGTGCCGAAGTTGCTTTACTGGGTGAAGATGCAGATGTTTTCTCTGATGGTTCATTTGTATTTGCACAACGCTATGCGCATAACTTGGCAAAATGGAAACAGTTAAAAGTAGATGCTCAAGAAAATGTGATGGGTCGAACCAAGTTAGAGTCCATTGAACTCGATGATGATGTTAAGCCTAAAAATGCTCACATTGCCCGTGTTGTCATTGAAGATGAAGAAGGCGAAGAAATGGAAATTTTACGTCACTCTCTTCCTTATGGAGATGGTAAAGGTGACCAAGGTTTATTCTTTATTGCTTATAC
>JBLZXS010000109.1:0-2341 GCA_050285325.1 Acinetobacter sp. | reverse complement strand
GCATATTACTTTGCACCGAGTGAAGAGTTGCTGGAAGAAGTTTTGGAAGGATAAACAAAAAGCCGGTGTAAGCCGGCTTTTTTAATTAAGGATAATTAATTAAAATTTCAATAAAGTAGTTAATTCAAGTTAATTACCATCTTTTTTGAACCTTCGAAATAAGTTAAATGGAAATCTTTATCTATTTCTACATTTTTTCCTGCATAAACAAACTTCTCATCAATCAGTTTATTATCTTTGACTTTCATTATTCTTAAATTAAAACCACTCTCATCTTGAAATGGTGAAATTATTAAAAAAAATTCGTTATTACCATATAAAATAATACTGTCCCCATCTTGAGGATTTATAAAATCATAATTTTTCAGCAATTTACTAGTAGAAATTAAATTTAAATTATTACACTCTGAATCATTCAAATACTTAAGACATTTAAGATGTATATCTGATTTATAGGGTAAGTTATTAAAACCACTATACCCTTCTTTTTTACTGGAGTTAGGTTGAACTATTTTTATAAATTTTTTATTCTCAAATTTATAACACTCATTCTCTACATTGATATTATTATCCTTAGAAGAATAAGTGGTACCTGACAAACATATTTTGTTATCATTTTTAGAATATTCAATCTTTGCGGGTTCTGCACTTATTTCTCGCAACCTATCATCAACAAAATTACCCACAATTTGTGATGCTGGAAAAACTCTTTTTTCCAGCGGATCTAAAACTACAATTACTTTAACAATTCTAGCTTCTCCTCTTCTGGTATCTCTTTTTTCATTAACAATTAGAAGAATTTTATTATTTGCAAAGTTAATCTTATCTTTAAAACGATTATTATAAATAGATAATTTTTCTAGAGAACAAAAATCAATTTTTTCATTATCAAACTTGCACGGTGATACATTTTTTTGACTAATAACTTGAGCAGAACTACTCAAAAATTCCTTATTCTCTTTTGAGTAACTACAACCTGAAAAAGCTAATCCCCAAATTAATATTGACAGGGTCTGTATAAATTTCATCTTTTAAACCTATTTTAATGAATGGTATGCTTTAATTTTTTCAAATATTGTTTTAACTTTTGTCGTAGAATGTGAATTTGCTCTGTTAGTACCTGAATCATGATAACCAATCAATCCATCTGATATAATTCCAAATTTATTCTTACGTCCCCTAGGTAATGCTATTGATGCCCATTCTTTAGAGGCATCTTCCATAGCTTGATCTATTGTTGTACTTCCTGTACTAATAAGATTATAGATACTAGAGCGTCCTCTTAATAAGTGTTCCTTAAAAACTCTTTCTTGCATACTTGCATCATATAGCTCATTACCTGATAAATTTAATTTAGTTTTAGCTGCAGCTAAAGTTGAAGGAATTGTTTGATATTTTCCTGTTGCAAATCTTCTTCTTTCATCTTGCCATGTATAATTTTTTGCGGCATCTAAAAGATAATTAATACTTTTACCCGTAATTGTTCCAGGTAAATCACTCATTTTACCAAATTTAACTCTTTTTCCTTCAGGAGCCCCTGCATTCCAAGCTTCATAACTTCCTTCCCCACTAGCAATAGCATCGCCTAACTCAATAATTAACTCATCAATAGTTTTATCAGATATTTTTAAAGTAGTATTTGAAGTTCCAATTATTCCTGAACAATTCAAAATTGAAGTTATATTTAACATTTGAGCAATATCAATCATTGCTCGACCGTTTAATTCAATTACAGTTTTTTTAAAGAAATGATCGTCAAAATAAATATTTGAAAACCTGGTTATATCGAAATGAACCCATGTGGTTGCTCCATTATCCCCATTGTTAAATTGTTTTGGTTCTAAATATATTTTATTAGTAAATCTTTGTTCACCAGCCCCCATCTTCGTAGCCATAATATTTTTTCTAATAAATTCCATATCACTTAATTCTCGAGTTCTAATTCCATTTTTATTGATATGTAAATCTAATGCTAAACCCATATGATTTACACTAGTTCTTCCTTTTTGATTGTTATTGTTTATACAACGATATCCTGATTCAATATAGGCTATTTCCAATTTTCTTGATTTAAATTCATTTTTAAGATAAAAACTTAGACTCTTTAAAATCCATATTAGGGATCTATGTAAGCCTGGATATTCATTTGCAGTGTTATTTCCAGATTTAACACCTTTTCTATTATTTCCATAACCTGAACATTTCCCACATGGACAACTAGCTTTAGTCATAAAATTTGCAATTGGATATTCATAATAAAATTTATCTAAAGCTGCTAAAACACTTCCACATATTTTTCCAGTTTCAGGAACCCCCATATAATCCCGTTGAAATTGTTTTA
>JBLZXS010000108.1:0-2066 GCA_050285325.1 Acinetobacter sp. | reverse complement strand
AGCAATAACAATGTTCAAGGTGAATATTACCTGACTGATATCGTGGCAATGGCGATTACGGATGGTTTGGAAGTGGCTTCAGTTGAACCTACGCTTGCTTTTGAAGTTGAAGGAGTCAACGACCGTGTACAACTGGCAGCATTAGAACGTGAGTTCCAAAATGATCAGGCAAAAAAATTAATGCAGCAAGGCGTACATTTGATTGACCCAAGCCGTTTTGATTTACGTGGCAACTTAAAAGTGGGTCAAGATGTGCGTATTGACATCAATGTGATCATTGAAGGCGATTGCGAACTGGGCAACAATGTCGAAATTGGTGCAGGTTGCGTGATTAAGAACACCAAAATTGCAGCCGGCACCAAAGTGCAGCCTTATAGCATCTTTGATAATGCTGTTGTGGGAGAAGATGCTCAAATTGGTCCTTTTTCCCGTTTACGTCCCGGGGCAAAACTTGCAGCTGAAGTACATATTGGTAATTTTGTCGAAGTAAAAAATTCCAGTATTGGACTCGGTTCCAAAGCCAATCACTTCACTTATTTAGGTGATGCTGAGGTCGGTGCAGGTTCAAATATCGGTGCAGGAACCATTACCTGCAACTATGATGGTGCAAACAAGTTTAAAACGATTATTGGCGATGCTGCTTTTATCGGTTCAAATAGCTCATTAGTTGCCCCAGTGACTATTGGCAATGGTGCAACTGTGGGTGCTGGCTCAGTCATCACACGCGATGTAGCAGAAAATAGTTTAGCCTTTGAACGATCAAAACAAGTAGTTAAAGAAAACTATCAACGCCCCCAAAAATTGAAAAAATAAGAGGAATTAAATATGTGCGGAATTGTCGGTGGCGTTGCTGAACGTAATATTAGCAATATTTTAATTGAAGGCCTAAAACGTCTTGAGTATCGTGGCTATGATTCAGCCGGTGTTGCGCTGATTAATGGTGGCCATGTACTCCGTGAACGTCGTGTCGGTAAAGTAGTTAATTTAGAACAAGCGGTAAATAAAGCTGAGATTCAAGGGGCACTCGGTATTGCACACACCCGTTGGGCAACTCATGGCAAACCAACTGAAAATAATGCCCATCCGCATATTTCAGGTACCGTTGCGGTTGTTCATAACGGCATTATTGAGAACTATCAAGAACTGAAAGACGATCTTGAAGCGCTCGGTTATGTCTTTACCTCACAAACCGATACCGAAGTGGTTGCGCATTTAGTCAATGATGCGTTGAAATCAACTTCCAGCCTTTTAACTGCCGTGCAACAGGTGGTTCCTCAGCTCAAAGGTGCCTATGCACTCGGCATCGTACATACTGATCACCCAGATGAACTGATTACCGTTCGTGAAGGTTCTCCACTGGTTATTGGGGTAGGAATTGGGGAAAACTTTATCAGCTCGGATCAATTGGCACTTCTGCCAATTACCAACCGCTTTATTTATCTGGAAGAGGGTGATATTGCGCGTTTAACCCGTACCAGTATTGAAGTATTTGTGGATGGTCAATTGGTTGATCGTCCTGTTAAAGAACTGGATGCAACGGTAAGCAATGCCTCTAAAGGTGAATACAAGCACTACATGCTCAAAGAAATTTATGAGCAACCAGAAGCAATTCAGCAAACCATTTCCCAAGCATTAAATGGCAATGTTTTACGTGAAGATTTCTTAAAAGATGCTGTAGTTGATTTTGAAAAAATTCAGCAAGTACAAATTATTGCCTGTGGTACCAGTTACCATGCCGGCATGATCGCAAAATACTGGTTCGAGCAACTGATTGATTTGCCTTGCCAAGTTGAAATTGCCAGTGAATTTCGTTATCGCACACCAGTGATTGTAAATAACACCCTTTATGTGTGTATTTCTCAATCGGGTGAAACGGCCGATACCTTAGCTGCACTACGCGATACGCAAAAACGAGCTGCCGCAAAAAATGTAAACATTGCTACCATGACCATTTGTAATGTGGCAACCTCTTCAATGGTGCGTGAAACCCATCATAGCTTACTGACTTTGGCTGGACCAGAAATCGGGGTGGCTTCGACTAAAGCCTTCACTACGCAACTTGCGGC